>JBEAXD010000037.1:0-23215 GCA_041159995.1 Actinomycetota bacterium
TACGCCTCGGCGACCGTCCGGTACCTGCCCGGCGAGCAGCACGATCGCCGCGGCCCGGTCGAGGTCGGGGATCGTCGCCCCGGGGAGACCGAGGACGAGTTCGGCCGGGAGGCCGTCACCGAGCTGCGCGTCGACGTGGTCGGTGCCGATGACGCCCTTGGCCAGTCGGGCCCAGGCGTAGGCGTCCTCGTTGGTCCCGCGGGCCCCGCCGATGAGGGCGACACCCCCGGGTCCGTGGAGGTCCAGGGCCCGCTGGATGCCGGCGGCCGCGGCGTCGAGCGCCTCGGGCCACGAGCACTCGACGAGCGCGCCGTCTCGGCGCACCATCGGCGTACGGACGCGGCTCTCGGCGTGCACCGCCTCGACCCCGAACCGTCCCTTGTCGCAGAGCCAACCGTGGTTCGTGGGTTCGACGTCGACGCCGAGCATGCGCACGACCCGGTTCGAGGAGGACTCCACCGAACCCCGGCAGCCGACCGAGCAGGTCTGGCAGGTGGTCTCGACGCTCGCGAGGTCCCAGGGGCGGGCCTTGAACCGGTAGGGCTTGGCGGTGAGCGCACCGACCGGGCACACCTGCACCGTGTTGCCGGAGAAGTAGGAGACGAACGGGTCGTCGGGGTACGTGACGACCTGCATCTGGCCGCCGCGCTCGCCGAAGTCGATGAGCGGATCACCGGCGATGTCGTCGGCGAAGCGCGTGCAGCGGCTGCACTGGATGCAGCGCTCGCGGTCGAGCAGCACGAGGTCGGAGATCGGGATCGGCTTCTCGTAGTGGCGCTTCTCCTCCACGTAGCGCGACTCCGCCGGACCGAACGCGAGCGTCTGGTCCTGCAGGGGGCACTCGCCGCCCCGGTCGCACACCGGGCAGTCGAGCGGATGGTTGATGAGGAGGAACTCGAGGACGCCGTCCTGGGCCTTCTT
This sequence comes from Actinomycetota bacterium, assembly GCA_041159995.1. GTDB lineage: Bacteria > Actinomycetota > Acidimicrobiia > IMCC26256 > IMCC26256 > IMCC26256. The sequence continues at coordinate 922 of JBEAXD010000037.1, forward strand.
GACCGTCTCCGACTGGGTGGACACGACCATGCCGTCGGTGACCGTCGTGGTGCATGCGGGGGGCAATCCGCGCACGCCGTCGACCTCGACGAGGCACATGCGGCACATACCGACCGGCTTCATCCGCTCGTGCCAGCAGAACCGGGGCACGAAGGTGCCGTTGTCCTGCGCGACCTTGATGAGCAGCTCGCCCGGCGCGGCCTGCACCTCACGACCGTCGATCGTGACGGTGACCTTCTCCTGCGCGTCGCTCATGCGGTGGCCCTGCACATCGCGATGACCTCGTCGCGGAAGTACTGCTGGAGGCTGACGACCGCCGACACCGCCGAGGGCCCGAGGGGGCAGATCGTGGTCTGGCTGAACGGCGCGTTGAGACCGGGGCTGATGTTGTCGCCCACGTCGAGCAGCAGGTCGAGGTCCTGCGGCCGACCCTCGCCGTGCGAGATGCGGTACAGGATCTTCTCGATCCATCCCGTGCCCTCCCGGCACGGCGTGCACTTGCCGCAGGATTCGTGCGCGAAGAACTTGGCGAGCCGCCACGCGACGAGCGCCGGGTTCGTGGTGTCGTCGTAGACCATGACCGCGCCCGAACCGAGCATCACGCCGAAGGTCTGCTGCACGTAGTCCATGTCGAGCGGGGCGTCGAGGTGCTCGTCGGAACCGGTGAGCCACTGCGAGGACGCACCGCCCGGGATGAAGAACTTCACCGGGCGTCCGTCCCGCATGCCGCCCGCGAGTTCGGGCGAGAAGATGAGGTCCCGGAAGGTCATCCCGAGTTCGACCTCGTAGTTGCCGGGCCGGTTGACGTGACCGGACACCGAGAAGATGCGGGTGCCGGTCGACCGGTTCACGCCCAACTTCGCGTACTCCTCGCCGCCCATCGCGACGATGTGCGGGAGCGTGGAGAGGGTCTCGACGTTGTTCACGACCGTCGGCTTCGCGTAGAGGCCCGCGACCGCCGGGAACGGCGGACGGATCCGGGGTTGACCGCGGTCGCCCTCGAGGCTCGAGAGGAGCGCGGTCTCCTCGCCGCAGATGTACGCGCCGGCGCCCCGGTGGATCACGACGTCGAGGTCGAACCCGGAGCCGAGGATGTTCTCACCGAGGAACCCCGCGGCCATGGCCTCGAGCCGCGCGGCCTCGAGCCGTTCGAACCCGAGCGCGAACTCACCCCGCAGGTAGATGAAGGCCTTGTTGCAGCCGATGGCGTACGAGGCGATCGCGATGCCCTCGAGGAGCTGGTGCGGGTCGCGTTCGACGAGCATGCGGTCCTTGAAGGTGGACGGCTCGCCCTCGTCACCGTTGACCACCAGGTAGCGGGGGTAGTTGCCCTCGGGCAGGAACGACCACTTCGTCCCGGTGGGGAAGCCGGCCCCACCACGCCCGCGCAGGCCGGCCGCGGCGACCTGCTCCGCCCCGATCGCCGCCGGCTCCATGGCCAACGCCCGGCGCAGCGCGTCGTACCCGCCGCTCGCGGTGAACCCGGCCAGGGTCCAGGAGTCCTCGGTGCGGTCGCGCAGCCGCTTCGTGATGATCCGGGTCTCGGTCGCGTTGGACATCAGGCTCCGCCTCCGGCCGTACCGCCGCTCACCCCGCGGGCGGTGAGTTCACCCCGCTTGTACGCGTCGACGATGTCGGCGGCACCCTCGGGCGTGAGGCTCTCGTGGAACTCGTAGTTGACCTGCATCGCCGGCGCGTTGCCGCACGCGGCGAGGCACTCGACCTCCTCGATGGTCACCTCGGTGTCGCCGGCGTACCGACGCTCGAGGTGCTCGAGCACCTCCGGGCCGCCGAGGACGAGGCAGGTGACGTTCGTGCAGACCGACACGACGAGGCGCCCCACGGGATCGCGCTTGAACATCGTGTAGAAGGAGGTCGTGCCGAGCACCTCGGCCGGCGTCACGCCGACGAGTTCGGCGATCTCGCGCATGGCGTCCTGGGTCAGGTACCCGTCCTGATCCTGGGCGAGGTGCGCGAGCGGGAGGATGGCCGACTTCGCCTTGGGGTAGCGGGCCAGGATCTCCTGCGCGACCGCGAGGTTCTCGTTCGTGAACGCCATTACCGGTCGACCTCGCCCATGATCGGATCGACGGTGGAGATGATCGCGACCGCGTCGGCCACGAGCCGGTTCTCCATCATCGGACTCATCGCCTGCAGGTTGTAGAAGGACGGACCGCGCACGTGCATCCGCACCGGCTTGCCGGTGCCGTCGGACACGACGTAGCAGCCGATCTCGCCGCGCGGGGACTCGATCGCGGCGTAGGTCTCACCGGCCGGCACCCGGAAGCCCTCCGTGAAGAGCTTGAAGTGGTGGATGAGCGCCTCCATCGACTCGTCGATGCGGGCCCGCGGGGGCGGCGTGACCTTCTTGTCCTGCACCCGGTAGTCACCGCCGGGCATCCGGGCCACGCACTGCCGCACGATGCGCACCGATTCGAGGATCTCGTAGAGGCGGATGCGGTACCGGTCGTAGCAGTCACCGTTGTCGGTGTAGATGACGTCGAACTCGACCTGGTCGTACGCGAGGTAGGGCTGGGCCTTGCGGAGGTCCCAGGGGTACCCGGTCGAGCGGAGCAGCGGGCCGGTGATCGACAGGTCGAGGCACTGCTGGGTCGTGAGCACGCCCACACCCATGAGTCGCTCCTGCCAGATCGGGTTCTCCGACAGGATCGTGTCGTAGTCGGCGACGCCGGCCTCGACGATGTCGCAGACCTCGAGGATCGCGTCCTGCCAGCCGTCGGGGAGGTCGGCCGCGAGCCCCCCGACCCGGATGAAGTTGTGGTTCATCCGCAGACCCGTGATCAGCTCGAGGACGCGCAGCACCTCCTCGCGCTCCCGCCAGCCGAAGATCATCATCGACACCGCACCGATGTCCATGCCGTTCGTGGCTTGGAACAGCAGGTGGGAGGAGATGCGGTTGAGCTCGGCGAGCATCATCCGCATCCACACCGCACGCTCGGGGACCTCGAGGTCGAGCAGCTGCTCCACCGCGGTCGCGAAGACGAGCTCGTTCGAGAGCGGCGACAGGTAGTCCATTCGGGTGACGTTCGTCCCGCCCTGCACGTAGGTGAGCTCCTCACCGGTCTTCTCCATGCCGGTGTGGAGGTACCCGATGATCGGCTTGGCGCGCACCACCGTCTCGCCGTCGAGCTCCATCATGATCCGGAGCACGCCGTGCGTGGAGGGGTGCGACGGCCCCATGTTGATGATCATCGTCTGGCCCTCGCCCTCGAGCTCGGGCCAGGGGCCGCCGGCGACGACGATCTCGTGGTGGGCCTTCAGTTCCTGCGCGCCCTCGCTGGTCTGGTGCTCCAGACGCTCGAAGGTGTCCTCGATGTGCGTCATCGCGGTCCCGGGTCCCCCTTGAAGGTGACCGGCACCCGCGCCGGCAGGTCGTCCTTGCGCAGCGGGTGCCCGACCCAGTCGTCCGGCATGAGGATCCGGGTGAGGTCGGGGTGCCCGGTGAACTCGATCCCCATGAGGTCGTACACCTCGCGCTCCGGGAACGCCGCGCCCGCGAACACCCCGGTGAGCGAGGGCACGGACGGATCCGACTCCGGTACCTCGACGATGATGCGCTGCCGCAGTACGCGCGGGTGCGAGATGAGACTCACCACGACCTCGAAGCGCTCCGGGGTCACGCCGTCCACGACGATCCGATCGACGTCGCGCAGGTGGTCGACCGCGGTGACGTCGAGGAGCATCGAGAACTCCTCCTCCGCCCGCAGGTACGCGACCGCGTCGGCGAGGTGCGCGCGGTCGAGGTACACGACCGACTGGCCGTGGCTCTCGTGCGCGACCGAGCCCTCGAAGCGGGCGACGAGCGCGTCGGACGGCGTGGTGGACGCACCCATGGGTCAGGCGCTCGCCGGCGTGGTGATCGAGACGGGCGTGCCGTCCATCTGCGGCACCTCGAGCCCCGCCCCGCCGCCGTTCGCGGCGCGCCGCTGCATGATCTCGCCGGTGCGGACGAGTTCGTGGAGGTGGAGGATGCCGTGCATGAGCGTCTCGGGACCCGGGGGGCATCCGGGCACGTAGACGTCGACCGGGACGATCTGGTCGACACCCTGGACGATCGCGTAGTTGTTGAACATGCCGCCGCTGCTCGCGCACACGCCCATCGAGATGACCCACTTCGGCTCGACCATCTGGTCGTAGACCTGTCGCAGCACCGGCGCCATCTTCTGGGACACGCGCCCGGAGACGATCATGAGGTCGGCGACGCGCGGTGAGGCGCGGAAGACCTCCATGCCGTAGCGGGCGAGGTCGTAGTGCGCCGCACCCGTCCCCATCATCTCGATCGCGCAGCACGCGAGGCCGAAGGTTGCGGGCCACATCGAACGGCGACGCGCCCACTTGACCAGATCCTCGAGCTGCCCGGTGAGGAAGTTGTGACCGATCTGCTCCATGCCCATCAGCGCGCACCCACCGGGATCATGCGGCCACCTCGTCGGCGTCGGCGGCCCGGGCGAAGTCAGCCGGCGCGCCGGTGCTGCGCAGCACCGGTCGCACGACGCGGTCCTTGACCTGTCGCACCGGACCCCAGTCGAGCGCGCCGGTCGAGAGGAGGTACGCGAACGGCACGATGAGCACGCCGAGGAACACGCCCATCACCCCGAGCCCGTAGGTGCCGAGGCCGCGGAAGACGGTGGCGAACGGGTACAGGAAGATGATCTCGACGTCGAGGACGATGAAGGCCATGGCGACCAGGTAGAACTTCACCGGGAAGCGTTCGACCGGCTCGTTCTCGGGGATGATGCCGCACTCGTAGGGCGCGGTCTTCGCCGGGTTCGGGCGCTTCACGCCCAGCAGCTGCGAGGCGATGAAGGATCCCGCGCCGAACACGAGGGCGAGGATGGCCATCGTCAGGATCGGCAGGTACTGCGCCACGTGACTCCTCGGGCGTCGGCGGGTCCGGACCACCGCAAGCGGTCGGTGGATCGGTGGGCGACGCTACCGCCGCGCACCAGCGGTGAGGCTATTCGGGCGGGGGCCCGACGACCGGAAACCTCGGCGTCCGCCGATCACCCGGGTCAGGGTTCGGGGGCGACCGCGACGATCCGCTCGACCATCGCGTACGCCGCCTCGGCCGGACCGAGCTCGTCGGGCCGGAGGAGGTTCGCCATGATCCGCAGCACCCACTCCATGAGGGTGCGCGACTGCATCCCGACCCGGGTCAACTCGCGCATGACCGCCGGGTTGCCGATGGCCTTCACGAACAGCCGGGCCACCTTGTAGTAGAGGCCGTAGGTCTCGGCGAGCTGATCCGGGTAGGTCCGCAGGGCGAGCCCGTCCCCGCTGGTGAGTGCCAGGTCCACCGCCCCGGCCGCCATCCGGCCGGTCTCGTAGCCGTAGGCGATGCCCTCCCCGTTGAACGGGTTGATCGCCCCCGAGGCGTCCCCGGCCACGATCCAGGTCGGGCCGACGTTCGGGGTCACCGAGCCCCCGGTGGGCAACTTGCCTCCGGTCACCGGGCCGTCGGCCGTCTCGGGGGACAGCCCCCAATAATTAGGTGCGACGTCGACGAAGGTGTCCATGAGCCGGCTGGTGTTGATGTCCTTCCAGCCCGAGAAGGTGCTCAGGAGACCGACCCCGACGTTGACCCGGCCATCACCGAGCGGAAAGATCCACCCATATCCCGGAAGATGCGCGCCATCCCGGTCCACGATGTCGAGGTGGCTCTCGATCCAGGGGTCCTCGTGGAGCGGGCTCCGGTAGTACCCCCGGACCGCCATCCCGAGGGGGTAGGTGCGGTCCCGCTGGGTCCCGAGGGCCCGGCCGAACCGGGAGTTCGACCCGTCGGCCACCACGATGTACCGGGCGCCGACCCGCTCGACCTCACCCGTGGCCTTGTGCTTGATGGCCGCTCCGGTCACGATCCCGCCGTCCAGCAGGGGCTCGACGGCCTCGGCCCCCTGCCAGAGGGTGGCCCCGGCCTCCACGGCCCGGCCCGCCACCATCTCGTCGAGGTCCCGCCGCCGCACGACATATCCATGATCTGGGAAATCGGGGTGCTGGGGCCAGGCCAGCTCCATCGTGACCCCGTGGGCGATGGAGCGGAGCCCGTCGTACCGGTGGAACTCGGACAGGGGGCCCTCGAGGCCCATGTCGACGAGCTGCTTCACCGATCGGGGGGTGAGGCCGTCCCCGCAGGTCTTCTCACGGGGGAACACCTTCTTCTCGACCACGAGCACCCGGTGCCCGCGTGAGGCGAGCCAGTACGCCGCCGACGCGCCGGCGGGCCCGGCACCCACGACGAGGGCGTCGTAGCGGTCGCGGGTGGGGGTCGCCGTCATGACGGCATCGTCGCGCACGCGACCCCCGGGCGACGCACCGCGACGGGCGCGCGAGACGAGCGTCACGGACCTTTCGTGGATGCACACCTGATGAGTTGCCACTCCGCCTAGCGTGATAGGAAACTGCGTTGCGACCACCGGTGAGCGCCCGTCATGGGGGCGGCGCTGCACCCACTGGGAGGACACCCGAGCGATGCCCAACCTGCTGCCCGACTGGCACTTCATCCGCCCGATGGGCCGGCTGATCTGGTCCTCCCTGTTCCTCATCATCGGCACCGCGCTCGTCATCTGGCAGATGCGCAAGCCGCGGTCCGACAAGCCCGCCACCTGGGCCATGGCCATGGCCGGCTCGGTCTACGTGTTCGCCCTCTTCCTCCTCGCCTACGCCGTGGTGCCCCACGAGGTCATCCAGTTCTGCGACAGCTACCTCAAGTGGGGCAAGGACACGTTCCTGTTCCGCAGCGGGCAGGAGGTGCTCGGGTTCGAGCTGCCGATCTCGTTCACGTACCAGGCGCTGCGCGACATCCTCGTCGTGGGCGTCTACGTCGTCCTGTTCGGCATCAACATCGCGCTGTTCGTGCTCTGGCAGAAGCGCCCGACCGCGGCGCAGGCCGAGGAGCGCAAGCAGGCACGCATCGACGCGGGAACCTCGCGGTTCGGCCGACCGCTCAAGGCGAAGGCCTGAGCCGTGGCCAAGTCCGAGGCGAACCCGCCGATGCCCGACTTCTCCACGGAGTACGTGCTCCAGGAGGTCGACCCCGCCTACCTCACCCAGGCCGTGAAGCCCAAGCAGTTCCTGCACATCGACCAGTCGGAGTGCATCACCTGCGAGGGCTGCGTCGACATCTGCCCGTGGAAGTGCATCCACATGGTCTCGGTCGACGCCATCACCGAGGCCATCGGCACCGAACTGCCGGGCAACGACCCCCGCGACTCGGTCGCGTTCATCGTCGACGAGGACGTCTGCACCCGCTGCGCCCTCTGCGTGGACCGCTGCCCCACCGGCATCATCGTGCTCGGCAAGATCGCATCCCCCGGCACCGCCGGCGACCCGCACGCTCGCACCGAGCGCCACGGGTACGCCTACGGCGTCCGGTTCTGAACCAAGGACCAAGGAGAAACGACCGTGGCCAACGGCAACGGGACGACACTGGCGAATCGGGCGAGCGAGCTCGGCGGCAAGATCACGGACTCACAGGTCTGGAACTCGATCTTCCGGCCCGGCTCGATCTTCCGCAAGGGCTACACCGACAGCCCGCGGAACCGCTCGTACGTGATCATGAACAGCGTGCTGTACCACCTGCACCCGGTGAAGGTGAAGCGGCACGCGGTCAAGGTCTCCTACACGCTGTGCCTCGGCGGCCTGTCGTTCTTCACGTTCATCGTGCTGACGGTCACCGGCATCTTCCTGATGTTCTTCTACCGGCCGACGGACACCCAGGCCTGGGCGAACGTCCAGCAGCTCGAGACCGCGGTCTACTTCGGCTCGCTCATCCGCAACATGCACCGCTGGGCCGCGCACCTCATGGTGATCAGCGTGTTCCTGCACATGAGCCGCGTCTTCTACCACGGTGCGTACAAGGCGCCGCGTGAGTTCAACTGGGTGATCGGCGTGATCCTGCTCACGCTCACCCTGCTGCTCTCGTTCACCGGTTACCTGCTCCCGTGGGACCAGCTCGCCCTCTGGGCGGTGACCGTGGGTACGAACATGATGGGCTACACGCCGGTCTTCGGACAGCAGGTCCGCTACGCCCTCCTCGGTGCGAACGAGATCAGCGGCGACACGCTGCTGCGCTGGTACGTGCTGCACGTGATCCTCCTGCCCTTCGTCGCCGTGATCTTCATGGCGATCCACTTCTGGCGCGTCCGCAAGGACGGCGGCATCTCCGGACCGCTCTAGGCCCAAGGAGCACACCGAACATGGGTGAAGTCCCCGAACACCTCCTGAAGCGCAGCGCCCAGCGTCGCGCCCAGCTCTCCGGCGACGCCGGAGCCGGTGACGCGCCCGCCGACGCGCCGGCGCCCGCCGAGGAGGCCCCGGCGGCCGAGGCCCCGGTGGCCGCCGTCGTGGCCGACGACGGCGAGGCCATCACCGAGGCGAAGGGTGGCGTGCCCGCGCACCTGCTCGAGCGCTCCCGCAAGCGCAAGGCCGCCGCAGCCGGTGGTGGGGCCGCCGCCGGAGCCGCCACGGCCACGGCGACCGCGCCGCGCACCGCGGCCACCGCCGCGCCGGCCGGCACGGGCCCCGGCGGTCACACCCAGCGCCTGCTGACGGTCGTGAAGTCCGGGTCCATCCAGCAGACCCGGGCCGAGCCGGTGGACAAGGTCCACACCTGGCCGCACCTGCTCGTGATCGAGCTCGCCGCCTCGCTCGCCGTGCTCGCACTGCTGCTCGTCTTCTCGGCGATCGTGCGAGCCCCGCTGCTCGGCCTCGCCGACGTGAACCAGACGCCGAACCCGTCGAAGGCGCCCTGGTACTTCCTCGGTCTGCAGGAGATGCTCACCATGTTCCACCCGATGGTCGCCGGCGTGACCGTCCCCGGCATGGGTCTCTTCCTGCTGATCATCGCCCCCTACGTCGACAAGAACCCCTCGAACAAGCCGGACGACCGGAAGTGGGCGATCTCGATGTTCACCCTCTTCCTCATGTTCTGGACGATCCTCGTCATCATCGGTTCCTTCTTCCGCGGCACGGGCTTCAACTTCGTGTTCCCGTGGAAGGACGGCATCTTCTTCGAGCTGTAGGAGTCACCCTCGTGTTCGTGCTCGTCATCGCCATCGTCGCGCTGCTCGTCCTCGCGGCCGTGGCGGTCCTCGCCTCCGCCCGCCGTCGTGCGAACGACGCCTCGGGCAACGTGACCGGCCGCCTCGCGGGCGAGACGCGTCAGCGCGACCGTGAGGCCGCGGCCTCGGCCGAGGCACGCGAGCGCTCGGACGCCACGAAGGGCGAACTCGTGGCCGCCGGTGCGGCCCCGGCGGTGCGCACCGAGCGCCAGCCGGTGGACGAGGAGACCATCGGCATCAGCCGGCGGCAGTTCTTCAACCGGGGCATCGTGCTCTCGCTCTCCCTCGCCATCGGTGCGTTCGGCGCTGCGGCGATCGCGTTCCTCTACTCGAAGTCCACGGGCGGCTTCGGCTCCAAGGTCCAGGTCGACAAGAACCTCAAGGACGTCCTCGCCTACACGAGCGAGAAGAAGGAGCCGTACTACGTGCCCGAGGCCCGGACCTACCTCGTGCCGTACCCGACCGCGGACGTCGAGGCGGCCAAGCAGGTACCGCAGTACGAGAAGATCATCCCGAACATGGAGCAGGGGATCGTCGCGATCTACCAGAAGTGCGTGCACCTCGGCTGCAAGGTGCCGTGGTGCGCGTCGTCGCAGTGGTTCGAGTGCCCCTGCCACGGTTCGAAGTACAACCGGGTCGGTGAGTACCGGGGCGGTCCCGCCCCGCGCGGTCTCGACCACTTCGTCATGGCCATCTCGGGCAGCGGCGGGCTGACGATCGACACCTCGGTCGTGCTCATCGGCGCGCCGCTCGGGACCGACACCACGGAGCAGGGCGCCGAGGGGCCGCCCTGCGTTGGGGGCTGATACCAGATGTACCTCGCCATCACGCTCCGCACGGGGCTGATCACGCTCAACGTCCTGGCGATCCTCACGATCATCGGGATCGTGGCGTACCGGGTGCTCAGCGTGCGCCGGGTGCCGACCGAGCGCACCCCCCAGAACCTCGCCGAGCCGATGCCCGACGAGGTCATGGAGTCCCGCAAGCTCGAGCGATCGCTGCGCTGGGCCTTCACCTTCGCGGTGATCCTGGCCGCCGGCCTGCCGCTCTACTGGCTGGTGGAGCCGGACCGTCAGGCCTCCGCGTCCAAGGGGTTCGAGGAGCGCGCGATCGAGCGCGGTGAGGTCCTCTACTCCAACAAGGACATGCCGAACTACGACCCGGCGAAGTCGCTGCTGTGCGCGAACTGCCACGGCGCCGACGCCGCAGGCGGTCAGGCCCCGTTCGTCGTGACGCCCGCCGCCCAGGGCGACGAGGAGGCCCGACCGATCCAGGTCGCGTGGAAGGCCCCGGCGCTCGACGACGTCTTCTCCCGGTTCGACGAGGAGCAGGTGCACACGATCCTCGTCTACGGCCGTCCCGGCTCGCCGATGCCGGCCTGGGGGGTCGCCGGCGGTGGCCCGAAGAACGAGCAGGCCATCACCGACCTGATCGCGTACCTGCGGCACATCCAGGTCGACGCGAAGAAGGCCGGCGACATCGCGACCCGAGCCACGAAGAAGTACGTGGCCGAGCAGCAGCAGTACGTGGAGACCGCCGAGCAGAACCTCGCCGATGCCCGCGAGGCGCTCGCCGCCGCCACCTCCCCCGCCGATCGGGCCGAGGCCGAGCAGGCCGTCGTGGCGGCCGAGTTCGCGCTGGAGCGCAGCCGGGCCCGCTACGAGGAGATGTCGAACGCGAGCGAGGGCCAGTTGCTCTTCGAGACGAACTGCGCCCGCTGCCACACGAAGGCGTGGTCGTACTACGACCCGTCGAACCCGAAGATCCCCGACATCCCGCCGGCGGGTTCCGGCGCCCTCGGGCCGTCGCTGCGTGCCGGTTCGGTCCTCCAGCAGTTCCCCGGCCTGCCCGCCGACGACCCCACGACGCCGGGCTTCCTCAAGCAGTACGACTGGGTGGCCGTGGGTGCGGGCATCAACAAGCCGTACGGCGTGCGCGGGATCTCCTCGGGGCAGATGCCGCACATGGGCACGATCCTGACCAAGGCCCAGATCGAGGCCATCATCAAGTACGAGCGCTCGCTCTAGCGCTGACGAGGAGAACCCGTGGACCTGTCGATCCTCGCGAGTGAGGGCCTCCGCAACACGAACATCTGGTACCCGACCATCCTCGGCGTGCTGGTGGTGGCCTCGGCGATCTTCCTCTTCGTCGGGGGGACGTACCTGCTGCTCGCCACGAACACCGGTGCCCGGCTCGGCTTCCTCATCACGATCGCCGGCCTCAGCGGCATGATGCTGCTGCTCTCGACGCTGTGGTGGACGACGAACTCGCCGTTCAACACCCTCAAGGGTCGGGTTCCCCGCTGGGTCCCGGTCGAGAGCATCGAGGGTGACGACCTCGCCCGCTCCGACATCCCGGCGATCCAGGACATCACGAGCGAGGACAAGGTCCCGCTCGCGGAGCAGACGAACATCAAGGCCGCCGTCGACTCGCTCGTCGTGATCCCCACGGGCACGAACGGCGAGGAGCCCGAGCCGCCGGACGAGTTCCAGACGTTCACGGAGACCACGGACTACCTCGTGGAGTCGGCGTACGCGGTCGGCGGCGAGTCCTGGCTCATCAAGAGCGCCCCGTTCTTCAAGCCCGGGAACATCAGCGTGACGCTCGACTCGAACTTCCCGTGGATCCACGTGACCGGCCACCAGCCGGCCTACGCCGCTGCGGTCCTCTGCCCGGTGGACAAGGCGGCCCAGGAGGTGCCGTTCGGCGACCCGATCCCGGCGCCGACCTGTGACGCCGCCGAGGAGCCCACGACGATCGTCCTCGAGAAGGACCTCGGGTCGGTGCGGTTCCCGCCGTTCATGACGATGGTCGCCTCGGCGATCCTCTTCGTCCTCTCGCTGCTCGGCCTGCACTGGCGGGAGCGGGACCTCCAGGAGCTGGCCGCCAAGGAGTCCGAGGACGAGACCGACGACAAGACCCCGGCCACGGTCGACGCCTAGGAGTCACGATGGATCGCCTCACCGACACCAGCCGCAGGGTCGCGTACGCGGCCGTCGGCATCATCACGGTCCTGATGCTCGCGGGCTGTGGGCCCGACATCCGCAACGGTCAGCTCGTCGACGCCGGCGGAGAGGGTGGCCAGGGCGGTCTGGCCTTCGTCATCCTCGCGGCGGTGGTCGGCCTGCTGTTCGCCTCGCTCTTCTACATGGATCGGGTGCGCAAGCGCCGCAGCGGCGAGGACTGAGCGCCTCCGCCACCGAGAACGTCCGAGACGGGCCGCCCCGAGGGGCGGCCCGCTCGCGTGTGCATCAACCCTCGGTCATCGCGGCTGCGAGTGCACGCAGCCAGGACGCGCAGTCCCCGATGTGGGTCGATCCGTGCATGAGCACGAGCGCCTCGGGCTCGAGCGCGGCCAGCCGTTCGAGGGTGGGCCCGGTCTGCGGCGCGCGGGAGGTGGCGCCGAACATCGCCTCCGCCTCGAGGGCCGGGGCGAGCGGCGACTCCGTGCTCGTCGGGGGGACCTCCCCGGTCCGGGTGAACAGGTCACCGCAGAGCAGCGTGCGGGTCGTCTCCTCGTAGAGGAGCCCGGCATCCCAACCGTGCGGCACGTGGGGGGTGTCGAGGTACCGGACGACCCGGCCCCCGAGGTCGATGGTCTCCCCGTCGACGAGCATCCGCGGCGGACGGTCGGCGAGGTCCATGACCGAGACGAGCGATCCGGTGAACCCGAAGGCGACCTCCGCGCCGGGCGCGGCCGCGAGCCACTGGTTCATGGAACCGCACTCGTCGGCCTCCACGTGACCGAACCCGAGCCACCGGAGGCGATCGAGGGGGACGACGGTGGCAACGGCGGCAGCGACGTCGTCGAAGAGCGCACGCGGCCCGAGGTGGAAGAGCAACGGCTGCTCGGCGTCGATGAGGACCTGGTTGAAGACCATGTTCGCCATCGGGTCGTAGGTCGAGATCCGGTGGATGCCGTCCCGGACCTCGTCGATCGTCGTCGTCACGTTGCTCTCCTCCTGTTCAGAACGGGACGACGGTCGACAGGAGACCGTCGCCTTCCGCACGCCCGCTGAGCGTGCGGCAGAACTGCACCGCATCCATCGAGATGGGATCGGTGTCCTCCGACGGTTCCCCGGCCCGGTACGTGCCCCCGGCCGGACCGGTGAGCGTCAGCACGAACGGACTCCCGTGCCGGCGTGCCCACTCGGCCACCACGTCGGCGACGATGCGTCCGTCGTGCTCCGCGTCGATCGTCGGCTCACGCCCGACCGCCCGCGCGGCGTCGATCCGGTGCATCCAGAGGTCGCGGAGGTAGATGGTGTCGATGAGGTAGCCGAGCGCCCAGGTCTCGACCACCGGACCGTCCACCTTCGTGCGCACCAGGCGCCGCGCCGGTCCCGGTACGCGCGACCGTCCCCGCACGCAGCGCGGGCCGACGGTGGCGAGACCCTCGAGCACCGCTGCGGCGTCGAGGTCGGCTCGCTCCCGGGTCTGGACCGCCGTGAGCGCGGCCTCGAGCGGTCCACCGTGCTGCCGACGGTGCGCGAGCGCGGCACGCATCTGGTGCACGTTCTCACGCATCGAGGCGCCGGCCTCGCTCGCGCCGAGGACGTGGCGGTACATCGTGAGGACGTCCCAGCCCGGGCACTCCGCGACGGGCGCTCGCCACTGCTCGTCGGTGAGGGTGCGCAGGAGCTCGACGGTGCGGTCGAACTCGGTGGTCTGGAGACGCATGGCCTCGTCGTGACGGATCGGTGCCATCCCCCGGACGTCGATCATGTGGTCCTCCCGTTCCGATCCGTGACCGTCGTGATGATGAGGTCGACCGCGCGGTCGACGAGGCGGGCCCAGCGGTCTCCCCCCGGATCGTTCGCCAGTTGCTGGGCGACCAGGCCACCGACGAGCGCGCTCGCGAGGTCGAGGTCCTCGCCCGTCGCACCGAGCGCGACCAGCGGCGCGAACCCGACCTCGTAGGCCCGCACGGCGACGGCGTAGGACTCCTCCGACGGGGTGAAGTCGGGGACGGTGCGCTGGAACAGCAGTTGGTGGCGCACCGGGTCGGCCACGCAGAAGGCGAAGTACCGGTGGGCACCGACCCGGGCCCGTTCCGACGGGTCGACCGTCGTGCCCGGGTCGCCGTCGGTCATCCACTCGATGAACGCCTCGTTGCCCTGCCGGAACAGCGCGTCGAGGATCGCCCCCTTCGAGGGGAAGTACGTGTAGATCGACTGGGCCCGCATGCCGACCCGCGCACCGAGATCCCGCATCCGCAGGCCGGCCAGACCGTGCTCGGCGGCCGCCGCCCGCGCCGCGTCGAGGATCTCGGACCGGGCGGCCGCATGGTTGGCGGCCCGGCGACCCGCCGGGACCGGCGCCACGGTCTCCTGAACGCTGGTCGGAATTCCTGACATTGTTCGGGATTCTGCCGAGCGGGACCCGCGCCGTCAAGGCGGGCGATCACTGGGTGCGCAGACCCGCCCCGAGGAGCCCGGCGCGCACCGCGGCGTCGACCGCGGCTCCCGGTTCGCTCCGGCGCTCGAGCGTGACGCCGTGGATCGTGGCGGTGCAGGCGAACCCGTGCGGGTACGGCCCGACCGGCGCGCCCGTGTCGATCCCGACGTCGAAGGTCTCGCCGCTCATCGAGAACACGAGCGGGACCGTCCGCTCGATGCGACCCTCGGCCACGGCGACACCATCCACCGAGAGCACGGCCACGCCACCGGCTCCGAACCCGCCGTCGGAGTCGAAGAGCACCTCCACGGAGTGCGCACCCGGCGCGAGCGGTGCGGGCGCGGCGATCGTCGTGAGGTCGTGCCCGTAGAGGTTGTAGAGGTAGGTGGGGCGGCCCCGGTCGAGGTATAGCGACCAGCCGGCCATGTTGCCGCCCTGGCACACCACCACGCCCTCATCGCCGTCGGCCACCTCGATCTCCGCGGTGATCGACCACGAACAGTTCTTCAGGTTCACGACCGAGGACTCCGGCATCCGCACGTGGGCGGTGGAGTACGTCATCCGCTCGAGACCGCCCAGCGGCGCGGGAACCGAGTACTCGCCGTGACGCGGCGAGGCGACGTCACGCAGCGGGTACACCCCGTGGCGCTCGGCCTCCTCGTGGAAGATGCGTTGCAGTTCGGCGAGACGCTCCGGGTACTCGGCGGCGAGGTCGACCGCCTGGGAGAAGTCCGTGCGCACGTCGTAGAGCTCCCACACCTCCTGCGGCCCGTCGAACTCGTAGCCCTGCAGCCGGATCCACGGCAGACGCCCGTGGAAGCAGGCGGCCACCCACCCGTCGTGGTAGATCGCACGGTTGCCGAGGATCTCGAAGTACTGAGTGGTGCGCGTGCTCGGCCCGTCGCCGTCGAAGGTGTACGCCATCGACACGCCGTCGATCGGCATCTGGTCGATGCCGTTCACCCGCGTGGGCGGTTCGATGCCCGCGGCGGCGTAGATCGTGGGCGCGATGTCGACCACGTGGTGGAACTGCGTGCGCAGGCCGCCCACGTCGGTGATGCGTCGGGGCCAGGAGACGGCCATCCCGTTGCGGGTGCCGCCGAAGTGCGAGGCGACCTGCTTCATCCACTGGAACGGTGCGTCGAGCGCCCAGGCCCACCCGACGTTGAAGTGGTTCTCGCACCGGGCCGTGCCGAAGTCCTCCATGTGCTCGAGCAGCCACTCGGGCTCCTCGTGCACGCCGTTCTGGAACGAGGGAGCGCTCCACGCGCCGTGGATCGTGCCCTCGGCCGATGCGCCGTTGTCCCCCGTGATGTAGATCACGAGCGTGTCGTCGCCGAGTCCGAGGTCGTCGATCGCGTCGATGACCCGACCGATCTGGGCGTCGGTGTGGGCGAGGAAGCCGGCGAAGCACTCCATGAGGCGGGTCGCCACGGGTCGGTACCGCTCCGGGTAGTCGTCCCAGGCCGGGATCTGCTCGGGGCGATCGGTGAGGACGGTCCCCTCGGGGATCACCCCGAGCGCGAGCTGGCGTTCGTGGATCGCGGTGCGCAGGGCGTCCCAGCCCTCGTCGAACGCGCCCGCGAACCGGTCGATCCACTCGCGCGGTGCGTGGTGGGGTGCGTGCACCGCGGGCGTCGCGAAGTAGCAGAAGAACGGACGATCCGGCGCCGCGGCGTGGTGGCGCTGGATCCACGTGATGGCCTGATCGGCGAGATCCTCGCTGAGGTGGTAGTCGGGCTTCCCGTCGTGCGGCGCGATCGGGGTCGTCTGGTCGTAGACCGCCGGCTCCCACTGCGAGGACTCCGCGCCGAGGATGCCGTAGAAGCGGTCGAAGCCCAGGCCGGTGGGCCAGCGGTCGTACGGACCGGCCGGGCCCTGCTCCCACAGCGGGGTGAGGTGCCACTTGCCGAACGCACCGGTCGAGTAGCCCGACATCCGCAGCACCTGCGCGACGGTCGCGGCCTCGGCCGGGATCGCCGAGTCGTAGCCGGGGAAGGAGTTCGCGATCTCGGTGATCCCCCCCATGTGCACCGCGTGGTGCTGGCGGCCGGTGAGCAGCGCGGCGCGGGTCGGTGAGCAGAGCGCGGTCGTGTGGAAGCGGTTGTAGGTGAGCCCGCGATCGGCCACGCGCTGGAACGCGGGCGTCGGCACCGGGCCGCCGAAGGTGGAGAAGGATCCGAAGCCGACGTCGTCGAGCATGATCACGAGGACGTTCGGCGCGCCCGCCGGCGCACCGTCCCGATCGAGGCGACGCGGCGTGGCCTCGGTGATGAGCCGGGTGATCTCGCCGGTGAACGGTGGCGTCGGCCGGGGCAGCCCCGGACCGTCGGTCATGCGAACCCGGGGAGGTCGATCGCGCGGAGCGCGGCACTCACCGCTCCCGCGTCACCCGTGACCGTCACGTCTCCCACCGCGAGCGCGTCGGCGAGGGTCGCACGACCCGAGAGGATCTCCGCCCAGACCTGCCGCGTCGTCGTGAGCGTCGCCTGCGCTCCCGTGCCGTCGGTCGGAACCGCCACGTGGTTGCGAAGGTGGAGGCCGGTGCGCGCGCCGTCGAGGACCACGGCGATGTGCAGGTCGACGCCCGTGAGCCGATCCGGATCGACGAGGACCCGCAGGATGTGGACCGCGCCGTCCACGGATCCGGAGAGGACCTGGGCCCGGTTGATGCGGTGGGTCCGGAAGCGGGAGAGGTCACCCGAGCCCTCGAGGTCGCGGGCCCGGGTGATGCACCAGTTGCGGATGTTCGCCGCAGTGGTGCGCTGCGCGACGGTCCGCAGCACCGACGCGAGGAGCGAGCGATCGTCGTCGGTCGCGCCGTCCGCGGCGACGAGGATGCTCGCGAGTTCGAGGGCCCAGCGGAGATCGTCATCGGCGAGTGCGGTGCGAGTGCGCTCGCGCACCGCGTCGGCCCCACCCATGGCCTCGAGCATGCGGGCCGAGCGCGCCGTCGGCGCGTGCGGGAACAACCCGGCCGGGTCGCCGTCGAAGAACCCGAACAGGCCACTGCGGATCTGCCGGGCGTGATGCTCGACCACGCCGTAGAGCTGGGCGGTGAGGTGGTCGTCGTCGAAGGACTCCGGCAGCACCACGAGGTGCGCGAGTTCCGGACCCGTCGCGCCACGGTTGGTGTGGCGCACCGTCTGGTCCCAGAGGAACTGGATGGCGTCCCGGGCCCGGGTCACCCGCGCCCCGACGTCCGGACCCGACAGCGGCGGTCCGTGCGCCGCGATGAGGTGCTCGGCGCCGAGGCTCCGCAGGTGGTCGATCCCCCTGAGCAGCACCCGTGGGTCCCGGTACTCCTCGCCCCGGATCGCGTAGACGTTGAAGAGCACGGGCCACACGAGGTTGTGGACCGCCACACCGAGCGCCGGGAACCAGTAGGTGACGGAGTCGTCGGCGTCGGAGGGGGCGAGCGTGACGCCGATCTCGAGACCAGCGATGTGCAGGGTCGTGTCCGCCTCGAAGGTGTGGGTGGGCGCGATGTACCCCTGGGTGAACGGGGCGTGCTCGGCGTTGTGCCAGGCGAGGCCGAGCCCGACGTTCACCGTGCCGTCCTCGCCCTCGGTCGGCATGACGATGGCGAACTGCTCGACGAGGCCCCGGGTGTAGGCCGGACCGATCTCTCCGCCGGCCCGGTTGCGGTTCGCGTCGATCTTCGCGTGGCCCCAGATCGGCAGGGCCGCCGCGGCCGCCTCGCCCCGGGTGGCCGCGACCTCGTCGAGGACGGCCTGCGTGCCGGTGACGTAGTGGAAGTGGGTGAGCAGCACGGCGACGATCGGCTCGGCGGTGACCGCCCGCAGCTCGGCGAGCGCGGCCCGCATCTCCTCGATCGACTCGCCGGTGTCGATCGCGATGATCCCCTCCGGACCTCGCACGAACGACTGGTTCGACAGGCCGTTGCCGACGAGGGTCCACGCGTGGTCGCCCACCGCGTGGAACCGGCGGGCGAGACGGTTCGACTGTGCGACGTGGGCCTCGTGGGCCCGTTGGCCGCGGGTGTCGGTGACCGTGCGCCGGTCGTCCGGTTCGAAGGATCGGGGCGCCGTGGTCGTCACGGATCCGGACTCTAGAGGCGGACGGCCGGGCGTCGCCCGAAGGCCTCAGAGCGCAGCGGCCGCCTCGCGGGCGACGGCGACCGTGCGGTCGATCTCCTCGTCGGTGTGGGCGAGCGACGGGAAGAGGGTCTCGTACCCGCTCGGCGCGAACCAGACGCCCCGGTCGAGGAGGCCGTGGAAGAGGCGCGCGTAGGTGTCGTGATCGGCCGTCTGCGCCTCGGCGTAGTTCGTGACCGGGCTGGCCGAGAGGAACATGCCGACGAGCGTCCCGGCCTGCGTCACCTGCATCGGCAGCCCCGCGTCGGCGAACGCGCCGCGCAGACCGTCGGCGAGGCGCGCGGCGCTCGCCTCCAGCCTGCCGTAGGCCGCATCGTCGAGGTGCGCGAGCACGGCGAGGCCGGCCGCGGTGGCGAGCGGGTTCCCCGAGAGCGTGCCCGCCTGGTACACGGGACCGAGCGGTGCGAGTTCGTCCATGACCGCAGCGGGTCCGCCGACGACCGCGAGCGGCAGACCGCCGCCCACGACCTTGCCGAACACCGAGACGTCGGGACGGATCCCGAAGCGGGCCTGCGCTCCGCCGCGCGCGACCCGGAACCCCGTGATGACCTCGTCGAAGACGAGCATGGCGCCGGTGCGGTCGCACCGCTCGCGCAGACCCTCGAGGTAGCCGGGTGCGGGCGGGACGAGGCCCATGTTCGCGGCGATGGGCTCCACGAGGATCGCGGCGAGATCGGCCGCATGCTCGTCGAGCGCCCGGTCGAGCGCGGCGAGGTCGTTGAACGGCACGACGACCGTGTCCGCGACCGCCCCCGCGGTCACCCCGGCCGAACCGGGGATGCCGAGCGTGGCGACGCCGCTGCCGGCCGCGACCAGCAGTGCGTCGAGGTGACCGTGGTAGCAGCCCGCGAACTTGATGACCTTCGATCGACCGGTGACGCCGCGCGCCAAGCGGACGGCGGTCATGGCCGCCTCGGTGCCGCTCGAGACCATGCGCACCTTCTCCACCGAGTCGACCCGAGCCACGATCTCCTCGGCGAGGAGCGCCTCCCGTTCGGTCGGGGCGCCGTAGGAGGTGCCGGCCTCGGCGGCACGCTGCACGGCCTCGATCACATCGGGGTGCGCGTGCCCGAGGATGGAGGCGCCCCAGGACTGCACGAAGTCGAGGTAGGTGGTGCCGTTCGCGTCGGTGATGGTCGAACCCTTGGCCGAGGCCACGAAGAACGGTGTGCCGCCCACCGAGCGGAACGAGCGGACCGGCGAGTTCACCCCACCGGGGATGACCGCCTGGGCGCGGGCGAAGAGATCCTCGTTCCGGCTCATCCTCGGAGCGTCTCAGCCATCTCGCGCGCGAGGTACGTGAGGATGACGTCGGCACCGGCCCGCTTGATCGCGAGCAGGTGCTCGAGCGCGACCGCGTCGCCGTCGATCCAACCGTTCGCCGCAGCCGCCTTCACCATCGCGTACTCGCCGCTCACGTGGTACGCCGCAACCGGTACGTCGAACGCGTTCCGCAGTGCGCTGATGACGTCGAGGTAGGCGACGGCGGGCTTGACCATCACCATGTCCGCGCCCTCCTCGATGTCGAGGGCGGTCTCCTCGAGGGCCTCGCGCGCGTTGCCGACGTCCATCTGGTAGCCCCGACGATCGCCGAACTGCGGCGCGCACTCGGCGGCGTCACGGAACGGGCCGTAGAGCGCGGATGCGTACTTGGCCGAGTAGGCGAGGATGGCGGTGTCGGCGTGGCCGGCGGAGTCGAGCGCGGATCGGATCGCACCGACCTGACCGTCCATCATCCCGCTCGGCGCGATGACGTCGGCCCCCGCATCGGCCTGCGAGATCGCGATCGACGCGTACCGCTCGAGCGTGGCATCGTTGTCCACCACACCGTCGGGCCGCAGGATCCCGCAGTGCCCGTGGTCGGTGAACTCGTCGAGGCAGTCGTCGGTCATGATGACGAGCGCGTCGCCGACGGCGTCCCGGATGGAACGCACCGCGGTCTGGACGATGCCGTCGGCCCGGTCGGCCCCGCTCCCCCGGCCGTCCTTCTCCTCCGGCACACCGAAGAGGATGAGGGCGGGCACACCGAGTTCGGCGAGGACCCGTGCCTCGGCGGTCACGCTGGCCACCGTGTGCTGGGCGACCCCGGGCATGGAGTCGACCGGCTCGGGCGCGTCGATGCCCTCCTTCACGAAGAGCGGCGCGACGAGATCGTCGACGGAGAGGCGGGTCTCGGCGACGAGGCGCCGCATCGCCGGGGTCGTGCGCAGCCGGCGCGGCCGGCGCTCGGGGAAGGCCATGGCCAGGGAGGCTACCGCCCGGCCCGCGAGGCCCACGAGGCCAGCACCTCGGCCACCACGCCGTCGATCGTGTGCTCGGCCGCCTCGGCGTCGAGGCGCCAGCCGAGTTCGGTCGCGGTCCCCGAGGTGATCGGTCCGATCGACACGACGGTCGGCTGCGGGTCGGGCACCCCGCCGAGCACGTCGGTGAGGTTCTTCACCGTCGACGACGAGGTGAACGTGATGAGGTCGACGTCACCCGTGCGCACCTGCTCGACGAGACGCGGATCCGGCTCGGGCCGGACCGTGCGGTACACGTGCAGCACCTCGACCTCGTAGCCGCGCTCGCGCAGGCCGTCGGGCAGCACGTCGCGTGCTTCGGCGGCGCGGGCGACGATCACGCGCGCGCCGGGCGCGCTCGGTGCGGGCAGGGCCTCGAGGAGCGACTCCGCGATGAAGCGCTCCGGGATGACATCGGCGACGACGCCGTGCGCGGCGAGCGCCTGCGCGGTACCGGGACCGATCGCGCCGATGCGCACGCCCGCGAGCGCGCGCGTGTCGAGTCCGTGCGCCTGCAGGCCCCGCGTGAAGAACCCGTCCACACCGTTCGGCGAGGTGAGGAGCAACCACTCCACCCCGGCGAGGTCGGGCGCCGGGACGTCGAGCGGCTCGATCGCGATCGTCGGGAGTTCGAGCACCTGCGCGCCGAGCGTCTCGAGACGATCGCGCAGGCCGCTCGCCTGCTCGCGGGCCCGGGTGACCACGACCCGAGCGCCGAGCAGCGGGCGCTGCTCGAACCAGGAGAAGTCGAGCGCGGCGACCTCGCCGATGACGATGGCGCTCGGCGCACGGATCCCGGCGTCGGGGGCCTCGGCCAGCGTGGTGCGGATCGTGGTCTGCTCGGGCCGCGTGCCGTACCGCACCGCCGCGACCGGTGTCTCCGGCGCGCGTCCGCCCTCGATGAGCAGCCGCGCGATCTCCCGCAGATGTCCCGCTCCCATGAGGACGACGAGCGTGCCGCCCGCCTTCGCGAGGGCACCCCAGTCCACGTCGGTGCGGCCCTTGGCCGGGTCCTCGTGGCCGGTGACGATCGTGACGTGGGTGGAGACCTTGCGGTGGGTCACCGGCACGCCGGCGTAGGCGGCCGCCGCGATCGCGCTCGTCACGCCCGGCACGACCTCGAACGGCACGCCGGCGGCGATGAGCGACTCGGCCTCCTCGCCACCCCGTCCGAACACGAACGGGTCGCCGCCCTTGAGGCGGACGACCTCGAGGCCCTGCGCGCCGCGGTCGACGAGCACCGCGTTGATGCCGTCCTGGGTCATGGCGACGTCGCCCGGGGCCTTGCCGACGTCGACGAACTCGGCGTCGCGCGGGGCGAGCGAGAGCAGCGACGGGTGGGCGAGGCGGTCGTAGACGACGACCTGCGCGCGCGCCAGCAGCGCGGCCCCGCGCTGGGTGAGGAGGCCCGGATCACCCG
>JBEAXD010000050.1:0-5678 GCA_041159995.1 Actinomycetota bacterium
CCGGAGCACGCGACCTCACCGCAGGCCCAGAGGCCCGGCAGCGTCGTCGCGCCGTCGAGATCGGTGCACACACCGCCGGACAGGTAGTGGGCGGCCGGCGCGATCGGGAGCAGGTCGACCGCCGGGTCGAGCCCCGCGGCGCGGGCCGCGCCGTCCACGGTCGGGAACCGGGCCGCGAAGTCGTCGATCGGCGTCGCGTCGAGGAACAGGTGGGTCAGGTTCCGTTCGACGAGACGCCGGGTGATCGCGCGAGCGACCACGTCGCGCGGTGCGAGGTCGGCCAGCGGATGCTCCTCGGCCATGAACGCCGCACCATGCTCGTCCCGCAGGATCGCCCCGTCCCCCCGCAGCGCCTCGCTGAGCAGTGGCCGCGGCATCGCGGCGACGTCGAGGGCGGTCGGGTGGAACTGCATGAACTCGACGTCGGCGAGGGCCGCGCCGGCGCGGTAGGCCATGGCGATGCCATCACCGGTGGACACGGGAGGGTTCGTCGTGACCGCGAAGAGCTGCCCCGCACCGCCGGTCGCGAGCAGCACGTGGCGGGCTCGGATCCGATGGGCCGAACCGTCGGGCGCGATCGCCTCGACCCCGACGACCGCACCACCCTCGACCACGAGATCGACGGTGAACCAGCGTTCACGCGCGTCGACCTCGAGTTCGCGCATCGCAGCCACGAGCGCCCGCTCGATCTCGGCCCCGGTCGCGTCGCCGCCCGCGTGCACCACGCGCGCGAGCGAGTGCCCACCCTCGCGCGCCAGTTCGAGCTCGCCGTCGATGGCCGCGCGGTCGAAGTTCGCGCCGAGCGCCATGAGTTCGAGGACGCGCTCCGGACCCTGCTCCACCAGCACGTCCACCGCGTCCGGATCGCAGAGGCCCACGCCCGCGACCAGGGTGTCGGTCCGGTGCAGGGCCGGGGAGTCCGGCTCGGCGAGCGCGGCGGCGACCCCGCCCTGCGCGTAGCTCGTGGCGGTGTTGGCGAGCGCACCCTTCGTGAGCACGGTGACGTCGAGGCCGGCCTCGGCCGCCCGGATCGCGGCCGACAGGCCGGCGATGCCGCTACCGAGGACGAGGAGGTCGGTCACGACCGGACCCTACGCCCCGTCGAACGCCCGGCCGTCACCGAGCACGCCGAGGTCGACGAGGACCGCGCCCTCCGCCGTCACCGTGAAGGATGCGTTGTCGATGAGGCGCGCCGCCCCGACGCGGGCCGCGACCGCGACGACGTACTCCTCCCCCTCCTCGATGGTCTCGGTCGGCTCGAGGTCGCGTCCACGGAGCAACTCCGCGTAGTCGCGTTCGATCCCCGGCGTCGCGTCGAGCGACGCCTCGAGCTCCCGCTGCAGCGCCGCGCGGTCCCGGCGGCCGCCGCGCACCGCCGTCGTCGTCGCGACGAGGGCCCGGGAGAGGGCGACCGCATCACGACGAGCCGCCGCGTCGAGGTAGGTGTTGCGGCTCGAGCGCGCGAGCCCGTCATCCTCCCGCACCGTCGGGCACGCGACGATGACGACGGGGACCGCGAGGTCCTCGACCAGCGCGCGCACGACCGCGACCTGCTGGTAGTCCTTCTTCCCGAAGTACGCGCGACAGGGCCCGACGATGTTGAGGAGCTTGGCCACGACGGTCGCCACCCCGGCGAAGTGACCCGGCCGGGACGCGCCGCACAGACGATCGGTGATCCCCCCGACCGTGACGGTGGTGATCATCGGACGCGGGTACATCTCCTCGACCGTCGGATGCAGGATGAGGTCCACGCCCTCCGCCCCGCACGCGGCGACGTCCCGTTCGAGGTCGCGCGGGTACCCGGCGAGGACCTCGCCGGCACCGAACTGGAGCGGGTTCACGAAGATGGACACCACGACGACATCGCACTCCCGGCGCGCCGCGGCCATGAGCGCCCGGTGCCCCTCGTGGAGGAACCCCATCGTCGGCACGAAGCCGACGGTCCGGCCGGCGGTCCGGGCCGCATCGGTCGCCGCCCGCAGTTCGGCGATCGTGGTGACGATGCGCGGTGCACTCATCCGCGCAGGACCTCGGCGATGATCGGGTCGTCGCGGCCCGAGAGTCGGTGCGCCTCCCGGGCCAGGGTCAGGTAGGCGTCGCGCTCCTCCGGCGCGAGTGCGGCGAGGTGCGCCTCGACGGTGGCGACGTCGCCGCGGGCCACCGGGCCGGTGAGCGCAGCGGCGGGGCCGAGCACGAGGACCGCGTCGAGCGTGGTCCGCATGAGCGGGCCGAACGCGTCGAAGGGCACCCCGGCCGCGGCTGCGAGGCGCTCGACCTGACCGGCCAGTGCGACGAGGTGGTTCGAGGCCACGACGGCGGCCGCGTGGTACTCGGCCCGGTGGGCGGGGTCGACCCGGAACGGCACGAGCCCGATCTCGCGCGCGAGCTCGGCGACGGCCGGCGGCCCCTCCACGGCCGCGTGGGCTCCGGCGAGACGGGCCGCACCGTCATCACCCGAGAGGGTCTGCAGGGGGTGGAGCGCACCGAAGTGCCAACCCCCTGCGACCCCGCGCGCCGTGCCGAACGCCTCGGGACCCCGGGCCCCGGAGAGGTGCACCACGAGGGTGCCCGCGTCGAGCGCGGGCAGCAGGGCGAGGGTCGCCGCCTCGATCACCGCGTCGGGCGTCGCCACGACCACGACCTCGGCGTCACGTGCGACCTCGGCGATCGGTCGGACCGGCGCGTCGACGCGGGCCGCGAGCCTGCGGGCGCGGTCCTCGTCGCGTCCCGCCACCCCCACCACGCGCCAGCCGCGCGCGACGAGGGCGACGGCGATGGCGGTGCCGGCACGGCCGGGTCCGACGAGGGCGAGGGTGCGCTGCGACATGGTGATCGTTCCGGCCCGCACCGCGGTGCCGGTCGAGGGTCGAGCCGGCGTTCAGCCGGGGAGGCGCAAGGCTACCGGGACCCGTCGGACGCCCGTCCAGCCGCCGTCCGGCACCGTGACGAGGTCGGGGGCGACGTCGTGGAGCGGGGCGAGCACGAAGGTGCGCTCCCACATCCGGGGGTGCGGCACCTCCAGGTCCTCGGTGGTGACCACCAGATCGCCGATCAGCAGGACGTCGACGTCGAGGGTGCGCGGCCCCCACCGCTCGATGCGCACCCGGTGGGCGGCCTGCTCGAGGCGACCGCACACACCGAGCAGCTCGTGGGGCGTCAGCGTGGTCGTCACCTCGACCACCGCGTTGAGGTAGTCGTCCTGGACCGGACCACCGACCGGATCGGTCTCGTAGACGCTCGAGACCGAGACGACCTCCACGCCGTCAGCGGTCGCGAGTCCGTCGAGGGCACCCTGCAGGTTCGCGAGGCGGTCGCCGAGGTTCGAGCCGAGCGCGAGGTGGGCGCGCACCGACTCAGGCCTCGATGCGGACCGCGGAGAACTCGAGGTGCTCCGGGACCGGCGGGCGGAGCTTGCGCACCGTGACGACGGCGCGGGTCACACGGGGATCGGACCGGCACACCTCGCCGATGCGCGTGGCGAGCCGCTCGATGAGCGCGTACCGCTCCTCGGTGACGACTCGGGAGATCATCGCCGCGAGCGCGCCGTAGTCGATCGTGTCGTCGAGCGCGTCGGTCTCGCCCGCCCGGGTGAGGTCGGCCTCGAGGTCCACATCGATCTCGAACGGCTGGGCGCGCTGCTGCTCCTCGGGCAGGACGCCGTGCGTGCCGAGCAACCGGAGCCCGCGCAGTTGGATCAGCCCCATGGCGCTATGCCCCCCGGACGATGGTGTGGTCGACCGTCGCGGCGACGATCTCGCGACCCGTCGCGCCGAGCTCCCGGCCGGTGAGCCGCTCGGCGACCATGATCGCCGCGGGCCCCTCGGGGATGAGCTCGGTGTAGAGCAGGTACCCGGCGATGACGCCGACGAGACGGTCGCCGAACTCCTCCTGGTGGAGCAGCACGCGCTCGGACGGGTCGTCGAGGCGCCGCGCGATCGTCTCGTAGATGACCCGCAGCCGCTCGGGCATCTCGTCGTGCCGACCCAGCGGCACCTGCTCCCAGGCCAGCGCGGCCTCGTCGTACGCGTGGAGGTTGTGCTGTGAGTCCAGGATGCTGATGATCCGGGTGAACCCCTGCTGGTGGAGCCAGATGAGCTCCTCCTGGCGGCGGATCTTGCGGTGGTTTCGGGCGAAGCCGCCGGGGCGCTCGGACGCCGCGAGGCGGTCCTTGATCACCCAGCAGAACATCCGGGGCTGGAGGCCCTGGGCCCACCGGCCGCGCAGCGCGCTCACGCCGCCACCGCCGCCACCGACCGGAGCCGCTCGACGATCGCGGCGGCGCGGACCGATGCGGCGACGTCGTGCACGCGCACCATCGCCGCCCCGTGCTCGAGCGCCCACACCGTCGTCGCGACCGTCGCGGCCTCCCGAGCGGCCGGGTCCGCGCCGGTCCCCGCGATGACGCCGAGGAACGACTTGCGCGACGCACCGATGAGCACCGGCACCCCGACCCGTTCGACGATCGTCTCGAGGTGCGCGAGGAGCGCGACGTTGTGCTCCACGGTCTTGCCGAACCCGATCCCGGGGTCGACCATCAACGCGTCGGGCGCGACGCCCGCGGCGACCGCGGCGTCACACCGGGCCCGCAGGTGGTCGATCACCTCACCGACGACGTCGTCGTAGCGCGGGTCCTCCTGCATCGTGCGCGGCTCGCCCCGCATGTGCATGGCGATGAACCCGACCTCCGCCTCGGCGACCACTCGCAGCATGTCGGGGTCGTGACGGCCGGCGGACACGTCGTTGACGATGCGGGCCCCGGCGGCGATCGCGGCCTCGGCGACCACGGCCTTCGAGGTGTCGACGCTCACGACGGCCTGCGACGCGAGGGCCGACACCACCGGGACGACACGGGCGATCTCGTCCTCCGCCGACACCGGCTCGGCTCCGGGACGGGTGGACTCCCCACCGACGTCGAGGATGGCGGCCCCGGCCGCCAGCAGCGCGGCACCGTGGGCGAGCGCCGCATCCGCGCCGAACCAGCGACCGCCGTCCGAGAAGGAGTCGGGGGTGACGTTCACGATGCCCATGACCGGGCCCGTGACCGCTGTCCCCCGCTCCTGGGAGAACCCCCAGGTGAACATCGGCGCGGAGGTTAGTAGGCGTCGGTCCGAGCCGCGCCGGGGCCACGGAGCCTCACGGACGGCCCACCGGAGGGCTCAGCGGGCGGTCGGGATGCCGATGAGGCCCATCGCCTCGGCGCGGGTCGATGCGTTCTCCTTGAAGATGCCCCGTACAGCCGAGGTGACCGTGATCGACCCGGGCTTCCTGACCCCGCGCATGCCCATGCACAGGTGCTCGGCCTCGATGACGACGAGCACACCCCGCGGCTCGAGGGCCTCGACGAGGGCATCGGCGACCTGGGTCGTGAGCCGCTCCTGCACCTGCGGTCGACGGGCGAACCCGTCGCAGAGCCGGGCGAGCTTCGACAGTCCGGTGATGCGGCCGTCGCGGCCCGGGATGTAGGCGACGTGCGCCTGTCCGTGGAACGGCACGAGGTGGTGCTCGCAGAGCGAGTAGATCGGGATGTCCTTGACCATGACCATCTCGTCGTGGTTCGCCTCGAAGGTGACGGCGAGGTGCGCCGCCGGATCCTCGTGGAGACCCGACAGCACCTCGGCGTACATCTCCGCCACGCGGGCCGGGGTCCGCAGCAGGCCGTCGCGGTCGGGATCCTCACC
>JBEAXD010000115.1:0-9814 GCA_041159995.1 Actinomycetota bacterium
GTGATCGCCGATGCGACCTCGGGGGTCGTCCTCGACGCGCGCAACCTCCACACCCCGATCCAACCAGCGAGCATGGTCAAGCTGCTCACCGCACTGACGGCGGTGAGCAACCTCCCGCCGGACGTCCGGGTGCCGGTGAGCGAGCGGGCGGCGCGACAGCCGGTCATGCGGATCGGCATGCCCGCCGGTCAGGCCTGGCCGCTCGACGACATGCTGGCCTCGCTCATCATGGTGTCGGCCAACGACGCCGCATGGGCGATCGCCGAGTGCTCGGGCGGCGACGTCGACGGGTTCGCACGGCAGGCCGGTGCACTGATGCGGCGACTCGGCGCGAGGGACGGGACGTTCAACGACCCGGCCGGGCTGAGCGACGAGGACTCCCACAACGGTGGGTCGACCCTCAGCATGTGGGACCTCGCCGTGATCGGGCGGAACGCCCTCGCCGTGCCCCGGATCGCCGCCGCGGCCGCAACCGTGCGCAAGGAGTTCACCGACGTCTACGGCGCGCCGCACACCTACACGAACCACAACCGGACCCTCCTCGAGGGCTACCCGGGCGCGAACGGTCTGAAGACCGGGTTCACGAGCGACTCCGGGCGCACGCTCATCGCATCGGCCACCCGAGGGAAGCGCACGATCATCGTCGCCGTGGCCGGCACCTGGGACACCACCAACTGGGCCGGGGCCCTGCTCGACCGCGGGTTCGCGACCGACCCCGAGGCCGAGGGGACCCGCCTGCCCCCGGTCCGGGTCGAGGAGATCACCCGGCGGGCCGGGGCCCGTGCGGCCTGCACCGCCGGTCCCGGCGCGACCCCGACCACCTCGACCCCGGCGCGCCCGGTACGGGTCGGGAACGGTGCGAGCGCGGCCGCCGCGGAGGACGGGAGCGGCGGGGCACCGTGGAGCGGCATCGCGCTCGCGGCCGGAGCGGTCCTCGGAGCGCTGATCGCGGCAGTGGTGTGGCGACGACGCGTGGTGGTCCGACGCCGTCGACGGAGGGCCGAACGTCGACGCTCCCTCGAACGGGCCCAGCGCGCCGGCACGGTCCACGTCGTCGACGGGTCGGTCCCCACCGGTCGGGTCGACCGTCAGGCGACGAGCCGAGCCGCCGAGACCGACCCGGGCGCCACGACCCGCACGACGCGGGGCGACCGCTGACCCGGGCGGATCAGGCGGTCGGGTCCCAGCTGCGCAGGTCGGCGAGGCGCGGATCGTTCGAGAAGATCTCGACGATCGGTTGGTCGAGGCGGAGTCGGCGCATCACCACGCGCACCTCGTTCTCCTGGTTGTAGAGCATGAGCGTCACCGCCACACCCTGTTCGCCCGCGCGAGCGGTGCGGCCCGAACGGTGCAGGTAGTCCTTGTGGTCGTGCGACGGGTCGTAGTGGATGACCACGTCGACCCCGTCGACGTGGATCCCGCGCGCGGCCACGTCGGTGGCGACGAGCACCTTGAGCCGGCCCGCCGCGAAGTCGGCCAGCGCCTTCTCCCGGGCGGCCTGGCGGAGGTCGCCGTGGATCGCACCGGCGCGGACCCCGACCCCCTCGAGCTGGTCGACGAGCTTGTCGGCGCCCCGCTTCGTGCTGCGGAAGATCATCGTGCGGTCGACCCCGTTGGCGATCGCCGCCGCCACCTTGACCTTGTCCATCTGGTGGACGTGCAGGAAGTGGTGGCGCATCTGCTCGACGGTGGGCTCGTCGGACTCGACCTCGTGGAACACCGGGTCGACCATGTACTTCTGCACGAGCCGGTCCACGGCACCGTCGAGCGTCGCCGAGAAGAGCATCGTCTGGTGGGGTCCGGTGGTGCGGTACAGGATCTTCTGCACCTGGGGCATGAACCCCATGTCAGCCATGCGGTCGGCCTCGTCGAGGACCATGACCTCGATGCCCGAGAGCTCCATCTCACCGCGCTCGAGCAGGTCGATGAGCCGACCCGGCGTCCCGACGATGATCTCGACGCCCTTGCGCAGCGCGTCGATCTGCGGGTCCATCGACACACCGCCGTACATCGCCTTGACCCGCACGCCCGTCGCCTTGCCGAGCGGGCTGAGCGCATCCTTGACCTGCACCGCCAGCTCGCGGGTCGGCACGAGGATCATCCCGGTCGGCCGCTTCGGCTGCGCGACCGGGACGCGCTGGAGCATCGGGAGGCCGAAGGCCAGGGTCTTGCCGCTGCCGGTCTTGGCCTTGCCGCACACGTCGCGCCCGGCGATGCCGTCGCCGATCGTGAGGTTCTGGATCGCGAACGGAGCGGTGATGCCCGTCTCGGCGAGCGCGCCGATGAGCTCGGGCGAGACGCCGAGCGCCTCGAAGGTGGTGGTCTCGATCACTCGGATCTCCTGGCTCGGGCCTGCGCCGCGTGAGGGTCGCACTCCCTGCCGGGGGGCGCCCCACCGTCCGACGTCGAGTCGGGACGGGGCACCGGCGTGAGGTTGACCCGCGGAACCGATCGGTTCCGATGCGTCAGGGTACCCGCTCGGAGGACCCGGGACCCGGCACGGGGTGCCGAGGACGACGCCCGCTCGCTACCAGGGCATCGCCGTGCCACCGTTGGGCCGCAGGATCTGGCCGGTCATGAACGACGCGCCGCCGGAGCAGAGGAACAGGATGCTGTCGGCCACGTCCTGGGCCTCGCCCACACGCCGCAGCGGGGCCATGTTGCCGAAGCGCGACTTGTACTTCTCGACCCGCTCGGGGTCCTCGTTGCCCTCGGCGTCGGTGTAGTTGTGCTTCGAGAAGTTGGTGTGGATGACACCGGGCGCGATCGCGTTGACCCGCACGCCGTTCGGGCCGACCTCGGTGGCGAGCGTCTTGGTGAGCATCGCCACCGCCGCCTTCGTCATCGCGTAGCAGGCCAACGTCGGCGCGGGGGTGTCGATCGCGCCCGACGAGACGTTGATGATGCTGCCGGAGCCCTGCGGCACCATGTGGCGGATGGCGGCCTGACACCCGTAGAAGACGCTCTTCATGTTGATGGCGAGGATCCGCTCGAACTCCTCGTCCGTCACCTCGGCGACCATCCGGTTGTGGGGCACCCCCGCGATGTTGCCCATGATGTCGAGGCGACCGTGGGCCGCGAAGGCGCCGTCGACGAGCGCGTCGATGTCGGAGCGCGAGGTCACATCGGTGCGCACGGCTGAGGCCCGGCCGCCGTTCTCGTTGATCCACTGCGCCGTGAGGTGCGCGGCGTCCTCGTCGATGTCGGCACACACCACGGTGACGCCCACGGACGACAGCGTCGTCGCGGTCGCCCGGCCGATGCCGCTGCCGGCGCCCGTGAGCACCGCCACCTGCCCCGAGAGGTCGTACCCCGCCAGCACGTCGGTCATCTCCACCACTCCCCTGCGATCGTCGTTCGAGCGCCGAGGAGACTACGGGGCGCGACGGCTACGGTGCCGATCGCACCCGATCCGCCGGTGAGGCGCATGGACACCCTCTCGATCGCGAGTTTCAACACGCACTGGGGCGTCACCCTCGCCGGGCGACCCTTCGACGTGGTCGGCGCGGCGGTCGCGCTCGACCCGGACGTGCTCGTCCTGCAGGAGTCCTGGCGCCCGAACGGGCAGCCGGGCTACGCCGCGACGATCGCGGCGCACCTCGGTGCGACCCTCCACGAGCTCCCGATGATGAGCGACCGCAACCCGGCCCGACCGCGCCACCTCGCCATCCCCTCCGGCGCGACCGGGGACTGCGGCCTCGCCGTCATCGCCCGCCGCCCCGTCACCGCGCGCCATGCGTTCGATCTCGGTCGCGCCCCGGGCGACGCGATCCCCCGCCGGTTCGGGCTCGCGGTCACCGTCACCCTCGCGTCGGGGGCTGCGGTCACGGTCGCCGGCGTCCATGCGTCCCACCGCCTGTGGGGTTCACTGCCCCAGCTCGAGCGCCTCGACCACGCGCTGCGGGACCTCGGCGGACCCACCGTGATCGCGGGCGACTGCAACATGTGGGGACCGCCGATCGCCGCGGTGCTCCGGGGCCGCCGCCGCGCCGTGCGCGGACGCACGTGGCCCGCCCCCCGCCCGCACAGCCAGATCGACCACATCTGGATCGACCGATCACTCCGGGTCCTCGACGCCACGGTCGGCGGCGACGTCGGCTCGGACCACCGGCCGGTCCGTGCCACGCTCGCGCTCGACGGGGCCGCGCCGTAACCTCCCGGCACCACGACACGGCGAGGGGCGCGCATGGGCACGATGGACGGACGCACGGTCGTCATCACCGGGGGCAACGCGGGGATCGGCAAGGAGACCGCGGTGGCCCTGGCCCGCGACGGCGCCCGGGTCATCCTCACCTCCCGGGACGCGGCGCGTGGAGCCGCCGCACTCGGAGAGATCACTGAGCGCAGCGCGAGCACATCCGTCGAGGTCATGGGACTGGACCTCGCGAGCCTCACGTCGGTGCGCACCTTCGCCGAGCAGGTGCTCGCCGCGACCGACCGGATCGACGTGCTCGTGAACAACGCGGGCCTGCTGCTGCAGCAACGGACCGAGACCGAGGACGGGTTCGAGACGACCTTCGGCGTCAACCACCTCGGGCACTTCCTGCTCACGGCCCTGCTGCGCGACCGACTCGTCGCCAGCGCCCCCGCCCGCGTCGTCGTGGTGGCCTCGAACGCGCACACCTTCGCCCGATCGGGTCTCGACTTCGACGACCTGCAGTCCACCCGCCGGTACTCGGCGTTCCCGGTGTACGCCCGCTCGAAGCTGGCCAACATCCTCTTCACGAACGAGCTGGCGCGCCGCCTCGACGGCACCGGCGTCACCGCGAACTCGCTGCACCCGGGTTACGTCGACAGCAGGTTCGGACGCGATGGGGACAGCGGAGGACTCGACTGGTTCTTCGGCCTGGGCGCCCGTCTGTTCGCGATCCCGCCCGAGGAGGGCGCGGCGACGAGCGTGTTCGCGAGCCGGGACCCCGGCATCGCCACGGTGACCGGTGCCTACTTCGTGAAGTCGCAGGTCCGACGGGCCAGCGCTCGGGCCACCGACGTCGCAGCGGCCGCCCGGTTGTGGGAGCTCAGCGAACGACTCGTCACCGCGTGATCGGATCGACGCGTTCGTAGATCGCGATCCCGTCGATCGATTCGACGAAGCGGTACCGACGGTCCATCACCCGCTGCAGTTCCGGGAACCGCGAGATCGGGTACATCTCCGAGCCGCGGATCGCGGCCGGCGAGGTGTCGAGCACGTACTCGGGCGGGTGGGCTGCGAAGTCGGCGAAGAAGAGCTCCCAGGCGCCCGGCGTGGCCTCGTCGACCGTGTCGGCCGACGCGGGTCGCCCACCCCAGTGCCCGGTGAGGAACCCGGTGGTGACGAAGCGCGTCGCGGGCCGGGCTCCCGAGGCCCAGTAGATCTCAGGGATCTGCCCCCACACGAGCACCCGATCGCTCGGCTCGACGTGGTCGACGAGGTACGCACTCACGCTCTCGTACCTCGGCTCGTCGTCGAACGGCCGCACCCAGTACCCGAGGGCCGAGAACCCGAGCGCCCCGACCACTGCGACCGCGACGGTACGACGGACGGCGATCTCCGACGCTGCGGCGAGCGAGCCCGCCGCGAGCAGGACCATCGGGGGCAGCAGCTGCAGGTAGTAGTGCCCGAAGAAGTGGAAGCCGAACGCGACCGCGATGCAGGACGACGCGAGCCACAGCCACAGGTCGCGCTCGGCCGCCCGGCGCTCGCGGTCCCGCCAGGCCCCCGGGATCCAGAACAGCAGGGGCGCCTGACACGCGGCGAACGCCGCCGTCATGAGCGCGAACATCCCGACGACGTAGAGCGAGGCCGCATCGAGGCCGACGTAGGAACCGTTGCCGAGCACGGCCCAGAAGAGCAGGTCCCGCGGCCCGACGAGCACCGCGACGACGAGCAGTGGGATCGCGAAGCCGAGCGCCGCCCGCTGGAGCCCCCGTCGGCCGTCATGCCGAGCGACGAGGTACGCGACGGGCAGCAGCGCGGCGGCCCCGGTCTGCTTGGCGAGGGTCGCGACCGCGATCGCGCCGCCGGCGGCTCCGGGCCGTCCCCGGGCCGCGAGGAGGATCCCGGCCGTCATCGGGAGGAGCATGAAGATCTCGAAGTTCGCGGCCTGCCCGTCCTGCGGGGCGAACATGACGGTCGCGCAGACCCAGAGGACCCCGGCGACCCAGGCGGCGCGCTCCCCCCATCGACGACGCGCCTCGATCGCGAGCAGCAGGCCGGTGAGCGCCACGACCACCGTCGCGACCAACCGCACCGACCACAGCGCGGTCGTGCCGAGGGCGCGGAAGGTGACGGCGTACAGGTAGGGCACCAGCGGCGGCTTCCGGTCGGTCGTGTCCTCGTAGAGGCGCCCGCCCTCGTTGATGACCTCGGCCTGCGTCCCGAGGTACGACTCGTCGGAGTTGAACACCGGCACGACCCACCCCGGCGCGCGCAGCACCCCCGCGAGCGCGAGCAGCACGAGGAACAGCAGGAGCATCGGCCGGGTGACGGCACGACGCCGGACTGGCGCGGGGGCGAGCATCTCGGTGGGCACGGTCGGATCCCGGGGCGAGGGCGGCGGCGACGATCGTCGGGCCGACCGCCATTCTGCCGCACCGTGGACGGGCGCGCGCGGGCGGCGCCGCGCTCGTGCACCGACGCGGTGGCATGATCGGCGGCGCATGCTGAGCCCGTTCCGGACCCCGAATCGCATCCTGTGCCGTATCGGGGCGTTCGGGCTCGCCGTTTCGGCCCTCATCGCACCGATCGCGCAGGTCGCGCCGGCGGGTGCCGAACCGGCGGCGACCCCGCGGCGGGTGCTGCTCCTCGCGCTCCCCACGGTGACCTGGGCCGACATCCGGGACCACCGCCTCCCGAGCCTCGACGGACTGCTCGCCGGATCGGGGATCGCGAACCTCATGCTGCGCACCACCCAACGCACCACCGATGCGGGTGACGGGTACGCCACCATCGGGGCGGGCACCCGCACCTCCGGGGGCGGGACCGACGACGGCACCGTGCTGCAGACCGGCGAGTCGTTCGGAGACGAGGACGGCGCGGTCCTCTACGAGCGCCGCACCGGGACGCCGCTCGACGCGCGCATGGGCGCGATCGGGTTCCCCGCGCTCGTCACCGCGAACGAGGCGCTCCTCTTCGACTCCGTCCCCGGGCTGCTCGGGTCGACGCTGCGGGATGCCGGATGGGGTCGTGCCGTGGTGGCCAACGCCGACCGGGGCGAGGGTGAGACCGGGGTCGAGTACCACCGCGAGGCCGCACTCGTCCTCGCCGACCGGGCCGGCCGGGTCCCGGCCGGGACCGTCTCGGCCGAGATCCTCGCGTCGACCCCCGAGGCTCCGTACGGCCGCACGCTCGAGCGCGCCACGACCCTGCGCGCGTTCGACCGCGTCTGGGCCGACGGGCGGGTCGTCCTCGTGGAGGGATCCGACCTCGCGCGGGCCGACGCCTACCGCAAGGTCGTGACGGCCGATCAGCGCGAGCGTCAGCGCCGCGGGGCACTCCGACGGACCGACCGCCTCCTCGGACGGGTGCTCGAGCGGACCGACCCGGAGCGGGACCTCGTGGTGGTGTTCGGAGCGTTCCAGCCCTCCTACGCCAAGAACCTCGGCGTGTTCGCGATCCACGGGCCGGGCACCGAGCGCGGCCTCGTCGAGAGTTCGACCACCCGGCGGGCCGGCTACGTCGCACTCCAGGACATCGCACCGACCGTGCTCGACCGTCTCGGCATCGACGCGCCGACCGAGATGGAGGGGCGCCCGGTCGGGCGCACCGGGAGCGACGGCCCGTTCGAACGGCAGGTGGATCGTCTCGCCCGCGAGAACCGGGCGTCGATGTTCCGCGACGACACGATCGGCACCGCGATGGTCGTGCTCGCCGCGACCGTCGTCATCGTCACGCTCGCCGGTCTCGCCGTCCTGCTCGTCCCCGCGCTCG
Source organism: Actinomycetota bacterium (assembly GCA_041159995.1). Classification (GTDB taxonomy): domain Bacteria; phylum Actinomycetota; class Acidimicrobiia; order IMCC26256; family IMCC26256; genus IMCC26256. Next base: position 7,910 of record JBEAXD010000115.1, read on the forward strand.
CCCGGTTCCGACGGGTGCACGCATGGCTGTGCCTCTCCGTGCTCGGCCTCATCGCGGCGACCTTCCTCACCGAACCCTTCCCGTTCCCGAGCTGGGGAGCCGGCCCCTACTGGGCCGCGGTGATCGGGTTCGCGTTCACGTTCGGCGCGCTCACCCTCGCGTGCAGACGCATCGAATGGATGCTCCCGGTGATGGTCGCGACCGGCGCGCTCATCGCGCTGCACGGCCTCGACGTGCTCGCCGGCGCGCACCTGCAGTTCGCGACCGTGTTCGGGTACTCGCCCACCGTCGGCGTCCGGGTCGCCGGCATCGGCAACCCGGCCTCGGCGCAGCTGAGCGCGGCCGCCCTCATCCTCTCGACCCTGCTGGTCGCCCGGCTCGGGGCCCGCCGCGGGGTCCCGATCTCGGCCGCCCTCCTCGGCACGGTGCTCGTCGTCGTCGCGGCCCCGCCGTGGGGTCAGGACTTCGGCGGTGCGATCTCGAACGCGCCCGCGTTCGGTGTCTTCCTGTGGCTCGCGGCCGGTCGGCGCATCACCCGGCGCACCGTCGCGTGGTTCGCGATCGCGCTCGTCGGGGCGGGCCTGCTCGTCGGACTCCTCGACCTCCTCCGTCCGCGCGCCTCGCGGACCCACGTCGGACGCTTCTTCGAGAAGATCGGCGACGAGGGTTTCGTCGGGTTCTGGACCGTGATCGTCCGCAAGGCCGGGCTCATGATCCAGACCTTCGCGGTCCCGACCTGGGTCATCGCCACGGTGGCCCTCCTCGCCATCCTCGCCTACCTCGGGTGGGGCACCCCGTGGCTGCGTCGGCTGGCCGAGGTGGTCCCCTCGCTGCGGGCCGGCGGCATCGCCTTCGCCGTCATGGCCGTCCTCGGCATGCTGCTCAACGACTCCGGCATCACCGTGCCCGGCATGATGCTGGCGGTGATGGTCCCCTGCCTGCTGGCGCTCACCACCCTCCAGCCCGCCGCCGATCCGGGGGCCGCCGGGGTGGCGGACGCCGGGGCGGCCGAGCCCGACCCCGAGCCGGCGGCGACCGCTCCCGGGACCGCCTGATCCTGCCCCATCCGGACCGGGAGCCCGCTCCGTAGACCCTGCGCCGAGGCCCAGAGCGGGCCCACGGGCGACAGGACGGAACGGGCATGGCTGCAGGCGCACTCCGACGTGACGACGCCAGCGAGCGCGATCTCATCGCGACCTACCTCGATGAGATCGGTCGCGTGTCGTTGCTCACGAAGGACGACGAGGCCCGCCTCGCGCAGGCCATCGAGGAGGGACGCGCGGCGCAGGTCGAACTCGACGGCGGTGCCGCGGGTGCACGCGCCACGAAGCTGCGCCGAGCGGTGCGCGACGGGGAGCGGGCACGCGACCAGTTCGTCGAGGCCAACCTGCGCCTCGTCGTGTCCGTCGCCCGTCGGTACCAGCACCACGGCCTGTCGCTGCTCGACCTCGTGCAGGAGGGGAACCTCGGCCTCATCCGGGCGGTCGAGAAGTTCGACTGGCGCAAGGGGTTCAAGTTCTCGACCTACGCGACGTGGTGGATCCGCCAGGCCATCCAGCGCGGCATCGCCAACACCGGACGCACCATCCGGCTCCCTGCGCACGCGTTCGATGAGGTGCTCGCGGTGAAGCGCGCGGCGACCCGCCTCGAGGGCGAACTCGGTCGTTGGCCGACCAACGACGAACTCGCCGAGGACTGCGGCATGACTCCGTCCCGCGTCGAGGAGCTGCTCATCTACGCGGCCGACACCGTCTCCCTCGACCAACCGCTGCGCGAGGACGCCGAGGACGGACTCGGCGACATCGTGGCCGACCTCAACGCGCTCGACCCCGCCGAGGAGTCGGTGCGGGCCGCCCTGCCCGGAGAGGTCGAGCGCATGGTCGCCGTGCTCGACGAGCGGGAGCG
>JBEAXD010000131.1:0-6829 GCA_041159995.1 Actinomycetota bacterium
GGATCCGAGAACGCGAGGTGCGCCGCCGCCGGCTTCCCGAGCGGCAGTGCGAGCCTCGGCCCCTCGGGCCCCGGGCGCACGAGGATCCGGGTCACGGTGTGCCCCCGCGCCCGGAGGGTCCGGGCCGGGTGCCGGCCCCGGAGCAGCAGCATCGGCGCATCCACGGAGGGGACGCCGTCGGCGACGACGAGGTCCGGCGCTCCCTCGGGTTCCGCCGCGATACCGAGTTCGGCCGCGGCTGCGGCCCACGCGGGGGTCGGCGCGTCGACCGCGACGCGGGTCGGAGGGTGGGGGAGCACGAGGCGCAGGTCGGCGGCGCGGATCCCACTCATCGCATGGGAGCCTAGGGCCGCCGTCGCCGTACGCTGGGGGGCCGACGCCAGGCGAGGGAGCCGTCCACACCGTGAAGTCGAACGACGCCTGCTGGTGCGGGAGCGGACAGAAGTACAAGCGGTGCCACAAACCGCTCGAGCGACCGTTGCGTCCCGGAACGGTGTCGCCGATGCGGCCCGTGCCGCCCTTCATCGGCCGTCCGCCGTACGCGGAGACCGGTGCGCCCCCGCCCGGACGGGAGGCCGCCGTGAAGTCGCCCGAGGTCATCGAGCGGATGCGGGTGGCGTGCCGGGTCGCCGCGGAGATCCTGCGCGATGCCGGGACCCTCGTCGCTCCGGGAGTCACGACGGACGAGATCGACGTCGCCGTGCACGAGGCGACCATCGCGCGCGGTGCCTACCCGAGCCCGCTCAACTACCACGGGTACCCGAAGAGCGTGTGCACCTCGGTCAACGAGGTCATCTGCCACGGCATCCCCGACGACCGCCCGCTCGAGGACGGCGACATCGTGAACATCGACGTCACGGCCTACCTCGACGGGGTCCACGGTGACACGAACGCGACCTTCCTCGTCGGGGAGGTCGATCGGGGTTCGCGGCGGCTCGTGCAGATCACGCGGGAGTGCCTCGACCGGGGGATCGCCGCGGCCAAACCGGGGCGGCCGCTCAACGAGATCGGACGGGCCATCGAGCGGCACGCCCATGCGCACGACCTCTCCGTGATCCGTACCTTCGTCGGGCACGGGATCGGTGAGCAGTTCCACGGTGAGCCGAGCGTGCCGCACTACTACGAGTCGCGCCTCACGACGGTGCTGGAGCCCGGCATGGTGTTCACCATCGAGCCGATGATCGCGATGGGTGACCACCGGGAGCGCATCTGGAACGACGGCTGGACCGCGGTGACCGTCGACGGGCTGCGCACCGCCCAGTTCGAGCACACCATCCTCATCACCGGATCCGGCAACGAGGTGCTCACGCGGGCCTGACCGCCGGCCCGGTCCGGGCTCAGGCGATCGTCGTACCGAGCAGGCGGCCGATGCCGGCGGCGACGGCCATCGCGATCGCACCGCCCACCACCACGCGGGTGGCGGCCCGGGTCGATCGGGCTCCGCCGAGGCGGGCCCCGGCGACACCGAGTGCGAGGAGCAGCGCGAGGGCCAGGACACCGCTCGCGACGACCCGAACCGTCGCCGAGGTCCCGGCCCCGAGCAGGGCCATGAGCACGATCGACGGGATCGACCCGAGGGCGAACGCGGCGGCGGAGACGAACGCGGCCTGCACCGGACGGGCCATGGTGTGCTGAGCGATCCCGAGCTCGTCGCGCAGGTGGGTGCCGAGTGCGTCGGCCTCGGTGAGCTGGGCCGCGACCTGCTCGGCGAACTCGCGGGTCAGTCCTCGCTGCACGTAGATCAGGGTGAGTTCCTCGAGCTCGTGCTCGGGGGTGGCCTCGAGCTCGAGACGCTCCTTCTCGATGTCGGCCTGCTCGGTGTCGCGCTGGCTGCTCACCGACACGTACTCACCGAGGGCCATCGAGGCGGCACCGGCGACGAGGCCGGCGAGGCCGGCCACGAGGATGGCGCTCCGACCCGCGTCGGTGGCGGCCACGCCGATCATGAGGCTCGTCGTCGAGACGATGCCGTCGTTCGCACCGAGCACGGCGGCGCGCAGCCAGCCGACGCGGTCGTTGCGGTGACGCTCGCGGTGGTTCGGACTGCGACTCGGCACGGATGCTCCGGATGGTGGTGATCGGGTCGCTCCCGAGCGTACGTCCCCTCCGCGGTGGACGGGGAGGCTGAGGCTGTGACCTCGGACGCCCGTGGGCCTCAGGCCCGACCGCGTCGGGTGGTGTCGGCGATGATCCGTTGGGCGGTGGCCGCGGCGGCGGGGGTGAGACCGCGGATCTGGAGCCGTCCGGCCTCGGCGTCGACCACGAGTCGGATGCCCGTGAACACCCGCTTCTGGCGGGCGACCCGGTTGACCCCGGCCAGCGGGATCGACCGGACGCCCTCGGGGTGGGCCACCACGATGCGGTCCGCGAACATCAGCACGTCGCTGCGCCGCCACCGGCGGGCGCCGCGCACGAGCACCTGGCGGAGCAGGAGCAGCACCTCGTCGTCGGGAGCGCGATCGTCCACGGCGCGCAACCTAGCGGGGGTGCGCGGGCGCGATCCGCCCGGCCGCCGCTAGCCTCGCGGCAGCCCGGACGTCCGGTACGGGCAAGGGCACGGGGGACGGAACGGATGCGCGTCGGGGGATCGAGCGGCGTTCTCGGCCGCCGCGGGTCGGTCGTGGCCGCGGTGGCGTTCATGGTCGCCGCGCTCAGCGGTTGCCAGATGTACCTCGTGGCGAACACGGACTCCGGCGCGCCGGACGGGCCGATCGTCGTCGTCGCGCCCGCGGATCACTCCCAGCTCGCCAACGACTTCACGACGATGCCGGTCGAGATCGATGCGTCCGGTGTCGACGCCGATGACCTGCGGGTGTACTTCGAGACGGGGTCACAGGCCGTCTTCGCTCCGATCACCGGCCTGTTCGAGCGGTCGGGTGATACGTGGACCGCGGTGCTGCCCCGTCAGATCTTCCTCCCCGGCGTGACCTACATCACCGCTGAGGCCGTGCCCGCGGAGGGTGAACGGATCACCCGGCGCGTCGCCGTCTCCTGGGAACCGGGCATCGACGTCACGGACGTCGCACGGTGCGAGACCCTCGGTCAGGCCCGATGCCTCCTGCCGTTCCCGAGTGACGCCTACACGGTCGCGGATCCTGCGACCGACACGGGACGGCGCGTGCGCCTCGACGTCGCGTCCATGCCGGTGAACGTCGGCGGCACCCCGATCGACCCGACCGAACTCAACCGAAACGACGGTTTCTCACCGGGCGCGCTCATCATGGCCGAGGTCCCGGGCCTCGACCTCGCGCGCACCGACGAGCCCCGGATCGACGGGCTCGGGCGGGCGCTGCTCCCGGATTCCCCGGTCATGGTCATCGATGCCGACACCCGCGAGCGGATCCCCGTGTTCGCCGAGATCGACCAGGCGAGCCTCGGGCGCACGCCGTTGCTGCTGGTGCGGCCGGTGCGCAACCTCGAGGAGGGTCACCGGTACGTCGTCGGCCTGCGGAACCTCCGGCGTGCGGACGGCTCGCTCATCGAGCCGGATCGGGCCTTCCGCGTCTACCGGGACAACATCCCGACCTTCATCCCCGAGATCGAGGCGCGTCGTCCCGCGGTGTTCGGGAACATGACGGTGCTCGCCGAGGCGGGCATGCTGCTCGAGGACATGTACCTGGCCTGGGACTTCACGGTCGCGAGCCAGCGCAGCCTCACGGAGCGGTCGCTGTCCATCCGCGATCAGACCTTCGACGCGCTCGGGGAGACCGGCACCCCGGACTTCACGATCGACGCGGTGGTCGACACGCCCAACGCCGACACGCTCCGGCGGATCCGGGGCACGTTCACCGTGCCCAACTACCTCACGGGTGACGGTGGACCGGGTAACGCCTTCCACTACGACGACCCGTCGGATCCCGACGCGCTGCCCTCGCCGAACGGTACCTACGAGGCCAACTTCATCTGCAACATCCCGCGCGTCGCGGTGGGTGCGGACGGGACGGCGGTGCAGGGCCGGAGCCTCATCTACGGCCACGGACTCCTGGGCGAGGCGAATCAGGTCAACGGATTCGGCTCGCTCGGCAACCGGTACAACTACACGATGTGCGCCACCGACTGGATCGGCATGTCGACCGGTGATCTCCCGAACGTCGCCGCGGTCCTCGGGGATCTGTCGGGCTTCGACACGATGGCCGATCGGATGCAGCAGGGCATCCTGAACTTCCAGGTCCTCGGCCGACTCCTCAACAGCCTGGAGGGCTTCGCCACCGATCCGGCGTTCCGGGTCGGGTCGGACGACCGGCCCTCGTTCCGCCCCGACTCGCTCGTGTTCAACGGGAACAGTCAGGGCGGCATCATGGGCGGTGCGCTCACTGCGCTCTCGAACGAGTTCGAACGGGCGGTCCTCGGCGTGCCGGGCATGAACTACTCGACGTTGCTCTCCCGGAGCATCGACTACGACCCGTTCTCCGCGATCAACAGCGTCGCCTACCCCGATCCCTTCGACCAGACCTTCGGTCAGGCGCTCATCCAGATGCTCTGGGACCGGGGTGAGAGCAACGGCTACGCGCACCACGTGACCGACGACCCCCTCCCGGGGACCCGGTCCCACGAGGTCCTCCTGCTCGAGGCGTTCGGCGATCACCAGGTCACGAACATCGCGACCGAGAACCAGGCCCGGACCTACGGGGTCGCCACGCCGATGCCGAACCTCGCGCCCGGTCGGTCCTGGGACACGACGCCGATGTGGGGCATCGATCGGGTCACCTCGTTCCCGTACTCGGGTTCGGCCCTCATCGAGTGGGACTTCCCGTTCGCCACGGGCGCGCCGCCGATCGTGAACCTGCCGAACCGTGCCGGCACCGACCCGCACGGGCTCGGCGGGCGCGAGCCCCGCCTGGGTATCCAGGTCGCCTACTTCTTCGAGGGCCTGCTGGTGGACGTCTGCGGCGGACCCTGCATCAGCGAGGTCCGCTGACCGTTCGCAGCGCCGGCCGGGTCAGCCCTGCGACCAGAGACCGGTGAGTGCCGCGGCGACCTCGTCGGCGCGGGACCACGGCCACCAGTGGGCGCACCCCTCGAGGACCACGAGGTCCGCTCCCGTGCGGCCCGCGACGCGGGCGCCGAACTCCGGGGGCGCGTACGTGTCGGCGCCGCCCCAGAGCACGAGCGTCGGGCAGCCGACGGGTCCGTCGAGTTGTGGCCACTCCGAACCGGGGTCGACCGCGGATCGGTAGAGCCGGAGGATCGCCTCACTCATGCGACGGTCCCAGGCCCGGGCCTGCTCGGCGGCGAGGTCCGGATCGGCCCCGCCCGCCTCGAGGATGGCGGCTCGGTCCTGCTCCGGGAGGGCGAGGATGGAGTCCATCACGGCCTCGCCGACCTCCGGGGTCTGCCAGGCCTGCGCCGTGTCGTGCCAGACGTAGGTGTCGTCGAGCGGTCCGCTGCCGAAGGCCAGGGTCCGGAGCAGATCGGGCCGCAGCGCGGCGACCCGCTGCACGAGGAGTGCGCCCCAGTCGTGTCCGACGAGGTCCACCGGTGCGCCGATCCCCTCGAGCGTCGCGATGAGCCACGCGGCGTGGGCGTCACGGGTGCCCGCGAACCCGGCCGGTGCATCGACGCCGAACCCGGGCAGCGCGGGGGTGATGACCTCGACGTCCTCGAGGTGCGCGCGCAGCGGGTTCCACAGGCTCGGGGTGTCGGGGACTCCGTGGACGCACACGATCGGCACGGCCCGATCATCGCGCGGCGCGCCCGGGGATCGTGTACGGACGGCCGGCCGCCGAATGCCGCGTCGGCCGGGTTCGCGTGCGCGATGCTGACCCGCGCCGAAGTCGGTGAGGAGTGCACCGGCGAGGACGAGAAGGACTTCCCCACATGGCGAAGCGGATCGTACGGACCGCCCCCATGGCCACGCACCCGAAGGACCGCGCCCTCTTCGAGCGCATCGACGCGGTGCTGGCCGAGTACGAGGCGCAGCTCAGGCCGCCGCAAGCGCCTCGACGACGTAGTCGACGCACGCGGTGAGCGCGGCGATGTCCTCGGGGTCGATCCCGGGGAACATCGCGACGCGCAGCTGGTTGCGCCCCAACTTCCGGTAGGGCTCGGTGTCGAGGATGCCGTTCGCCCGGAGCACCGCGGCGATGGCCGCCGCGTCGACGGACGCCGCGAAGTCGATCGTGCCGGTGACCGGGCTGCGCACCGTCGGGTCGGCGACGTAGGGCGTGGCGTACTCGCTCGCCTCGGCCCAGCCGTAGAGGATCGCCGCCGACCGATCGCTGCGCGATGCGGCCCACTCGAGCCCGCCCTCGCCCAGCATCCACTCGATCTGCTCGGCCAGCAGGAACAGGGTGGCGAGCGCCGGCGTGTTGTACGTCTGGTCGGCCCGGGAGTTCTCGAGTGCGAGCGGCAGGCTGAGGCTCGGGGGCATCCAGCGGCCGGAGGCGCCGATCCGTTCGACGCGCCGGATGGCCCGTGGGGACATCGTCGCGATCCAGAGCCCGCCGTCGCCGCCGAAGCACTTCTGGGGCGCGAAGTAGTACACGTCGGTCGCGGCGGCGTCGAAGCGCACCCCGCCGGCGGCCGAGGTCGCATCGACGAGCACGAGGGCGTCGTGCGGCCGGCCGACGACGGGCAGCGTGACCCCGGTGGAGGTCTCGTTGTGCGGGTAGGCGTGGGTGTCGACGCCGGCGACCGGGGCGAGTCGTGGTGGGGTCGACCCGGGCGCGCACTCGACGACGACGGGATCCTCGAGGTGGGGGGCGTCCGCGGTGACCTGTGCGAACTTGGAGGAGAACTCGCCGACGACGAGGTGCTGGGCCCGGCGTTCGACGAGACCGAACGCCGCCGCGTCCCAGAACAGGGTCGACCCACCGTTGGCGAGCAGCAC
>JBEAXD010000132.1:0-3163 GCA_041159995.1 Actinomycetota bacterium
GCCCCAGCACGGCCGGCTGATCACCGGCGAGGTCGGCGAGACGGGCGGGGGCCGTACGCGCGAGGACGAGTGAACAGGCGGCGGCGACCACGGAGGTCCCGGATCCGCCCTTGGGCGACCAGATGGCGAGGAGCGACATCGGCGCTCTCCCTTCGAAGCGGGGGGCACGGCGCGACGACGCGCACCGAGCGGGCTCCGGGGAAGGGAGGAGGAAGGCGGCGGCACCGTAGACCCGATGCGGCGGTCGGTCAAGGGCCGCCCCGGGAAATCGGCCGTCGGCTCTAACCTTGCCGCACATGGCCGGCGCCGCGTTCTTCGATCTCGACAAGACGATCATCGCGAAGTCGTCGGTGCTCGCGTTCGGCAAGCCCTTCTACCGCGAGGGGCTCCTGTCGCGATCGGCGATCGTCAAGAGCATCTACGCGCAGGTGGTCTTCATGCTCGTCGGGGCCGACGAGGAGAAGATGGAGAAGATCCGCGAGTCGATGCTGTCGCTCACGAAGGGTTGGAACCAGGAGCACATCGCGTCGATCGTCCGCGAGACCCTCGACGACATCATCTCGCCGATCGTGTTCGCCGAGGCGCTCGAACTGTTCGCCGAGCACCATGCGGCCGGACGCCGGGTCATCATCGTGTCGTCATCGCCCGCCGAGGTCGTCGAACCGCTCGCGGAGTACCTCGGGGCCGACGAGGCGATCGCCACCCGCGCCGAGGTCGACGCCGACGGGAACTACAGCGGGGAACTCGCGTTCTACGCGTACGGGCCGCACAAGGCGGAGGCGATCATCGAGGTCGCGGCCCGGGACGGCCTCGACCTCGCCGAGTGCTACGCGTACTCGGACTCGATCACCGATCTGCCGATGCTCGACCTCGTCGGCCACCCGGTACCCGTGAACGCCGACCGGGAACTGGCTCGGGTCTCGCGGGAACGGGGCTGGGAGATCCGGACCTTCCAACGCCCCGTGCGCCTGCGCGACCGCCTGCCGAACCCCCCGCGGACCCCGACGCTCGCGGCGGCGGGGGTGCTCGCGCTCGGAGCCATCGGGGCGGCGGGGTACGCCGTGTGGCGCCGCAGCGTCGGCACGCGGGCGTGAGCCTCGCCCACCTCCCCACCCCGCTCGAACCGGCGGCCCGGCTCGGCGACCACCTGGGGATCGACGACCTCTGGGTCAAGCGCGACGACCTGACCGGGTTGGCCCTCGGCGGCAACAAGGCGCGCAAGCTCGAACTGCTGCTCGCCGACGCGATCGATCGGGGCGCGGACACCCTCGTGACCGGCGGGGGACCGCAGTCGAACCACGCACGCATCACCGCGGCCGCGGCGGCGACCGTCGGAATGGAGTGCCACCTCGCACTCGCCGGACCGCGCCCGACCCACACCGACGGGAACCTGCTGGTCGATCACCTCCTCGGCGCGACCCTCCACTTCGACGGTGCGGTCGACTACTACGACATCGAGCGGGACATCGAGGCGGTGGCGAGCCGCCTCGCCGAGGCCGGCCGCCGACCGTACGCGATCCCGGTCGGCGGTGCGTCGGTGATCGGTGCGGCGGCGTACGCGCTCGCGGTCGACGAACTCGCGACCCAGCTCGCCCGGCTCGATCGTCCGCGGTTCGACTGGATCGTCGTCGCCGACGGGTCGGGGGGCACGCAGGCCGGGCTGCTCGCCGGTCTCGGGGCGCAGGGGACCCGTGTCCTCGGGGTCGACGTCGGCACCCGCCCCGACCTCGACACCGCGGTCCCGGCGCTCGCACGCGCGACCGCCGAGCACCTCGGGCGCACCACGGATCTCGGGCCGACCGTCGTCGACCACGCACACGTCGGACGTGGGTACGGTTGGGCGACCGAGGGCGCCGTCGACGCGATGCGGGCCGCCGCGCGCACCGAGGGGTTGATCCTCGATCCCGTCTACAGCGCGAAGGCGATGCACGCGCTCACGACGCGTGCTCGGGACGGCTCGGTGTCGGGTCGGGTGCTGTTCTGGCACACCGGCGGCGCGCCCGCGATGTTCGCTCGGGAGTTCGAGCGACCGCTCACCCGCTGATCAGCGGGGGCCTCGGGCGGACCGCACGAGCGCGGCCCCGAGTACGCCGACGAGGACGACCGCGACCACGACGAGCGCCCGGCGCATCGCCGGATCAGCCCCGTTCGGACCGGAACCGCTCCGTCAGCTCGATCTGCGAGCGCACACCGAGCTTGCGGAACACCGACGAGAGGTGGCCCCGCACGGTCGACTCCGAGACGTAGAGCTCGGAGGCCATCGTGCGGACCCGCTGGCCGTCCACGAGCCGGGAGAGCACCTCGAGTTCGCGCTCGGTGAGCTCGGGGAACCGCTCGGCGGTGACGAGCGTGGCCCGCCGGGCATCCGTGCAGGCGAGCAGGTAGGCGGCGGTGTCCTCGGGACCGGTCACCGCGCGCAGGTCGGCCCGGTGCGGGGCCCAGGTGCCGTCGTCCTGGAGGAGCCGGACCCCGATGCTGATGTGGTCCGGCGCGCGCTCGGCGCTCAACGCCTCGATGCCCTCGACGATCGCCGGAACGTCGCCCGGGTGGACGAGGAGCAGGGCCGACACGCCGATGATCGCCTCGCTCGACACGCCGCTCGTCGTGGCGCCACGGTCGGCGAGCACGATGTGACCGGCGCGGTCGAAGATGAGCACGGCGCGCACCGGTCCGGTCGCCGTCGGAACCGCGGGCGCGTCGAGCACCCGGTCGGGCGCCGCGAGCACGAGGGCCGCGACCCGGGCTCCGTCCTCGGCGCGGGCCGCACCGAACACGACGCCGAGCAGCACTGCACCGTCGGCGCGACGGACGCGCACCGGCTCCGCCGGGGCGAGCGGCGACTCCGAGGCGACGCGCTCGATGAGCGAGGCGAGGCGGGCGCGGTCCTGGGGGTGGACGAGGTCGGTGATGCCGCGGCGGGGGACGCGGGTCGAACCGAGTCCGAGCACGCGGGACAACGCACCGTTCGCAGTGAGCACCACACCGTTCGGATCGAGCACGGCGACCGGGACGCCGTCACCGTCGAGTGCGGTCGCGTACCGGTGCACGAGTCGCAGCAGTGCCGCGTTGCGCTCGGAGGTCAGGTTCGGCAGGTTCGAAGTGCCGGATCGGGGTACTTCGTTGGATGCCATACCTGCGTAGTTACCCCCGCCCCAACGATTCG
>JBEAXD010000156.1:0-9377 GCA_041159995.1 Actinomycetota bacterium
AGCGTCTCGGTCTCGGCCTGCGGATCCGCTACGAGCACCTGGCGGCCGAGGTGGACGACGAACCGGATCCGTTCGAACCCGACGCCGACGACCTCGCCGCGATCACCGGTGAACTGCGGGAGGTCGTCGCCGCGATCCGAGATGCCGGAGCCGACGTGTCGGGCGCGGGGTTCGTCGGGGTGCGCGACGTCGAGATCTGCGCACGGTGCGACCACCGCTCGGTGTGCCCCGACTCCGCGGCACCCGGCGTGCCGACGTGGCCCGAACCACCCGAACCCGACGAGGACTGAACCGCCGTCGGGCGCCGGACGGGCTCGTCGGTAGGCTCGCCGTCCGTGACCATCGACCCCCGGACCCCCGTCATCGTCGCGGTCGGACAGAGCGAGCAGCGCCCCGCCGACCCGCGCGACGCGCTCGAACCGATCGACCTCCTCGCCGAGGCCGTGCGTCTGGCCGACTCCTCGCTCGGCACCGCCGCCCTCGCCTCCCGCGCCGACACGGTCGCCGTGGTGGAGTTCATGTCGGCGCAGTATCCGGATCCGGGGCGCGCGCTCGCCCGGCGCATCGGCGCCGAGCCGGCGACGACGGTGACCACCACGATCGGCGGCAACACCCCGCAGATGCTCGTGCACCACTTCGGTCGGGCCATCCAGCGGGGCGAGGCCGAGGTCGTGGTGATCGGAGGCGTCGAGACGGTCTTCACGCGGTCCCGAGCCCGGCGGGCGGACCCGCCGATCGACCTCGGGTGGGGGCGGCGCGACGCGCCGGACCCGGCGTGCCCGATCGTCCTCGGCGACGACCGGCCCGGCACGAGCGACTACGAGAACGCGCACGGGGCGATCGCACCGACGAGCATGTACCCGCTGTTCGAGACCGCGATCCGCCGAGCCGAGGGGCGCACGGTCACCGAACACCGCCGCGCCGTCGGCGAGTTGTGGGAGCACTTCGCGGCGGTCGCCGCGACGAATCCGCACGCGTGGTCCCGCCGGGCGTTCGCCGCCGACGAGATCACCCTCGCCTCCCCCGACAACCGGATGGTCACGTTCCCGTACACGAAGCGGATGTGCGCCAACATCCAGGTCGATCAGGCCGCGGCGATCCTCCTGTGTTCCTTCGGGGCGGCTCGGAGCGCCGGCGTGCCGACCGACCTCATGGTGTTCCCGTGGGCCGGTGCCGAGGCGAACGACCACTTCCACGTCACGGAGCGGCGATCGCTGGCCGACTCGCCGGCCATCGCGGCCGCCGTCGCCGACGCGCTCGGCGCCGCCCGGATCGGGCTCGACGACATCGCCCGGTTCGACCTGTACTCCTGCTTCCCCTCCGCCGTGCAGCTCGCCCTGCGGGCCACCGGGCTCGGCGGCCCGGCGACCGATCCCCGTCCACTCACGGTCACCGGCGGGCTCGGGTTCGCCGGCGGGCCCGGCAACGCCTACGTCGTGCGCTCGATCGCCGCGATGGTCGAGGCGTGTCGGGCCGATCCCGGGTCGTTGGGGCTCGTCACCGCGCTCGGGTGGTACGCGACCAAGCACGCCGCCGGCGTCTACTCCACCACGCCGAACCCGGTGACCCCCGAGTTCGTGCCGAAGGCGCGCACCCAGGCGGTGGTGGACGCGCAGCCCGCGCGCCGCGTCGCCGGCGCGTACTCGGGCCCGGCCGAACTCGAGGCGACCTCGATCGTGGTCGAGCGCGACGGCACTCCGGCCTTCGGCCTGTGCAGCCTGCTGACGCCGGACGGCTCCCGAGCGTTCGCGAACTCGACCGACGTCACGCTCCTCACCGCCATGACGACCGAGGCCTGGGAGGGTCGCACGGTGCAGGTGCGCGGCGACGGCTCGACCAACCTCCTCGAGGTCTGAGACCTCCGACGCGGACCGGCGACGGTCGACCCCGAGGGTCGCGATGGGCCGGGTCCGCGCCGCTAGGGTCGCCCTCGTGACCGCACCGACCAGTTCGCCGAGCCGGGCCCGCACGATGCTCTGGGGCATCACGCTGCGGTGTGCGCGCTGCGGGTCGGGTCACCTGTTCCGCCGCTACTTCGTGATGCGGGCGGAGTGCCCGCGCTGCGGCCTGCACTTCGAGCGGGAGCAGGGGTACTGGACCGGCTCGCTCGCGATCAACATGATCGCGACCGGCGGCCTGTTCGCGATCATCTTCGTGGCGGTGCTCGTGCTCACGCTGCCGGACATCCCGGTCATCCCGGTGCTCGCGGTGACCCTGCCGATCATGGCGTTGGGGCCGATCGTCTTCTACCCGTTCTCGAAGACGATCTGGGTCGCGGTCGACCGGGCGTACCTGCAGCGCCTCGATCCGAACGAACGCTTCGACGAGCGCCTCTAGCGCCCTCCGCGTCGCCGCGGCCCGGCCGCGGTCCGTCGTCGCGATGCTCAGCCGGCGAGATCGACGCGCAGCGTGAGGACGCCATCCACGAACTCCCAGGTCGCGTCACCCACGATGGCGAAGTCCTGGAAGTCGAGCTGGGCCTGCCGCACGAAGCGCTCGCGGTCCGGACCGGCGACCGGCGGGAGCGGGCGTTCGCGCACCGCCGCGGCCCGTTCGCGGAACCGGGCGAGCATCGCGTCGACGTCGAGGCTGTCCTGATCGCTCATGTCCGCACGGTACCGAAACGGACCGGGCCCGGACGCGCCCGGCTCGGGACGCGGATCGGCGGTCCGCTCAGGCGAGTCGGGCCACGAGGGCCCGGGGGCGTCCGGTGAGGTCGGGCTCGACCCGGGCCTCGGCGAACCCGGCGTCACGCGCGAGCCCGACGACCGCATCGGCCTGGTGGGGCGCGTGCTCGAGCACCACGACCCCGCCGGGGGCGAGCCAGCCCGGGGCGTCGCGGAGGATCGACTCGACCGCCTCGAGCCCGGTGGGCCCACTGATGAGCGCGCCGAACGGCTCCCACTCGATGACCGCCGGCGGCAGCGCGTCCACCTCCGACTCGGCGATGTACGGCGGGTTCGAGACGACGAGGAGCAACCCGCCGCGCAGGTCCTCGTCGAGCGCGTCGAACCAGTGCCCGTGTGCCGTGCGCACCCGGGTCGCGCCGGTGCCGGCGATGTTGGCCCGGGCCACCGCGAGCGCGTCCGGGCTCAGATCCGTGGCCCACACCTCGGCCTCGGGGAGGGACCGCTCGAGCGCGATCGCGATCGCGCCGCTGCCCGTGCCGAGGTCGGCCACCGCGAACGTCGTGATCGCGGCGCCCCACGGATCGGGCCGACCCCGTCGCTCCCCGAGCCGCTCGACCTCGGCCAGCGCGACCTCGACGACGACCTCGGTCTCGGGTCGGGGGATGAGCACGCGTCGGTCGACGAGCAGGTCGTGCTCGCGGAAGGCCCACTCCCCCAGCACGTACTGCAGCGGCTCCCCGGCGAGACGCCGGGCGAGGAGGCCGTCGAGTTGGATCGTCCCGCGACGGGTCGCGAGGGCCGCGCTCGCGACCACCTCGTCCCCCGGCTCCCCGGACACGTGCTCGAGCAGCCAGCGGGCCTCGGCGGCCGGCGAGTCCACCCCGGCCTCGCGCAGGCGCCGCAGCGCATCGTCGTGGAGGTCGCGCCAGGTCGGCGGCGTCGCCGTCACCACCCGCCCGTCACCCCTCGGCGGCGAGCTGCTCGGCGCGCTCGGCCTGCACGAGCGCGTCCACGATCGGATCGAGATCACCCGCGAGCACCGCGTCGAGCGAGTGGAGCGTCAGCCCGATGCGGTGGTCGGTGACGCGGTTCTCCTTGAAGTTGTAGGTCCGGATCTTCTCGGAGCGACCGCCGCCCTTCACCTGGCTGCGCCGGGCGTCGGAGAGCTCGGCCTGCCGCCTCTCCTCCTCGATCTGGAGCAGGCGGGCCCGCAGGATCCGCATCGCCTTGTCCTTGTTCTGCAGCTGGGACTTCTCGTCCTGACAGGTCACCACCAGCCCGGTCGGCCTGTGCGTGATGCGCACCGCCGAGTCGGTCGTGTTCACCGACTGCCCCCCCGGACCCGAGGACCGGTAGACATCGATCTCGAGGTCGTTCGGATCGACGTGCACGTCGATCTCCTCGGCCTCCGGCAGGACCGCCACCGTCGCCGCGCTCGTGTGGATGCGGCCCTGGCTCTCGGTCGCCGGCACCCGCTGCACCCGGTGCGGACCGGCCTCGTGCTTCAGCCGGGCCCACGCGTCGGCGCCCTTCACCACGAACGTGACGTCGCGGAAGCCGCCCATGTCCGAGGCCTGGCTCGAGAGCGTCTCGAGCTTCCAGCGCCGCCCCTCCGCGTACCGCTCGTACATCCGGTAGAGGTCGCCGGCCCAGATGTTGGCCTCGTCGCCGCCCTCGGCCCCGCGGATCTCGACGATCACGTTGCGCCCGTCGTTCGGGTCCTTCGGGATGAGGAGTTCCTTGAGTTCGGCCTCGAGCGACTCGATCGCACGCTCCTGGGTCACGACCTCGTCCCGCAGGAACTCGCGCATGTCGCCGTCACGCTCGGCCTCGAGCATCTCGCGCGCATCGGCGAGGGCCCGTTCGCGCTCGCGGTGGGTGCGGTAGGCCTCGACGACCGGCCGCAGTTCACTCGCCCGGCGACCCGCGTCCGCCGCGGCACGCTGGTCGCCACCCGCGTAGAGGTCGGGCAGGGTGGCCTCGAGGCGATCGAGTTCGGCCTCGAGGTCGGCGAGCCGATCGAACATGCTCACCGTGCTCGCCTCACGCGGCCCGTCGCGCGTCGACCTCGGCCGCCTGCGCGTCGGTGAACACGGCACGCAGGGCCGCGATCGCGACTTCGACCTGATCGTCGGAGGGCTCGCGGGTGGTGAGCCGCTGGAGCGCGAGGCCCGGCACCATGAGCGTCCGCACCCACCGCCGGTCCATGTGCCCGGCGGCGAACCGGATGACCTCGTAGGCCAGGCCCGCGATCACCGGGACGAGCAGGACCCGCGAGGCGATGAGGTACGGGAGGGCCGGACTCCCGACCACGCTGTACACGAGGATCGCGATCACGAACACGGTGAGCAGGAAGTTCGTCCCGCACCGCACGTGCTCGGTCGTGAACCGCTGGGCCGAGGCGGGCGTCACCTCCACCCCGCGCTCGAAGGCCGCGATCGCCTTGTGCTCCGCACCGTGGTACTCGAACACCCGTCGGATGTCCGGGATGCGACCGATGAGCGTGATGTACCCGAGGAAGAGCGCGAGGGACATGAGCCCCTCGAGCACGTGGAACGCCAGCCCCGACACGCCGAGCAGCGACGAGGCGCCGCGGGCACCGAGCATCGGCAGCACGAGGAACACCCCGACGAACAGCACGAGCGCGAACGCGAGCGACACCGCGGTCGCTCCCTTCGAGACCTTCTCGTCCTCCGGCGCGTTCACGTCGGCGGACCAGGTGAGCGCGCGCATGCCGAGCGAGAGCGACTCCACGAGGTTCACGACGCCGCGCACGAGGGGGATGCGCCCGTAGCGCTCGGCCCAGTGCGGCGCGTCCTCGACCCGGAGCTCGATGGTGCCGTCCTCACGACGCACCGCCACGGCCCAGACCTGCTCGCCGCGCATCATCACGCCGTCCATGACGGCCTGACCACCCATGTACCGGGACGCCCCGGCGGCGAGACCCACGCCCGACACCTCCGACGGGAGGTCGGCTACTTCTTGGCCTTCTTGCCGGTCGCGGCGTATCGCTTCTGGAAGCGCTCGACCCGCCCACCGGTGTCCACGAGCTTCTGCTTGCCCGTGTAGAAGGGGTGGCACTCGGCGCAGAGCTCGACCCGCAGGGAGTCGACCGTCGAACGGGTCTGGAACTCGTTGCCGCACGAGCAGTGCACCGTGCACACGTCGTACTTGGGGTGGATGTCGGCCTGCATGGCTCTGGCGCTCTCCGTGCTCTCGGGGAGTGGGGAATCTAGCGGAAGCGCCCGACGGGCGTCCCGCCGGGCCCGGACGGGCCCGATGGTGGGGTCGATCAGCCGCCGGCCGAGGGGGCGTTGGCGATGTCGGCGAGGAACTCGTCGTTCGACTTGGTCGAGCGCAGCTTGTCGAGGAGCAGTTCGAGGCCGGGTGCGGTCGACCCCTCGCCGGCCAGGGCGTTGAGGACCCGGCGCAACTTGAACACCTGCACGAGCTGGTCGCGCTCGAACAGGAGCTCCTCGTGGCGGGTGCTCGACGCGTTGACGTCGATCGCCGGGTAGAGGCGCCGTTCGGCGAGCTTGCGATCGAGGCGGAGCTCCATGTTGCCGGTGCCCTTGAACTCCTCGAAGATCACCTCGTCCATGCGGCTGCCGGTGTCGATGAGCGCGGTCGCCACGATCGTGAGCGAACCGCCCTCCTCGACGTTGCGGGCCGCACCGAAGAACCGCTTCGGCGGGTACAGGGCGCTCGAGTCCACACCGCCGGAGAGGATGCGCCCCGACGCGGGGGCCGCGAGGTTGTAGGCCCGGGCCAGACGCGTGATGCCGTCGAGGACGATCACCACGTCCTTGCCGAGCTCGACGAGCCGCTTCGCCCGTTCGATCGCGACCTCGGCGACGTGCGTGTGCTCGTCCGACGGCCGGTCGAAGGTGCTGGCGACGACCTCGCCGCGCAGCACGTGCCGCCGCATGTCGGTGACCTCCTCGGGCCGCTCGTCGACGAGCAGCACGATGAGGTGCACCTCCGGGTTGTTGCGCTCGATCGAGTACACGAGCTGCTTGAGGATCGTCGTCTTGCCGGCCTTCGGCGGCGACACGATGAGCCCGCGCTGGCCCTTGCCGATCGGCGAGAGCAGGTCGACGATCCGACCCGTCATCTCCCGGGGGTTCTCGGTGAGCTCGAGGCGCAGCTTCTCGTCCGGGAACAGCGGCGTGAGGTCCTCGAAGCGCGGACGCAGCCGGGCCTCGTCGGGGGTCATGCCGCTGACCGTGTCGACCCGCAGCAGCGCCGGGTACTTCTCGTTGCTGGCCGCCGGACGCGTCGCCCCCTGCACGAAGTCGCCCTTGCGCAGCGCGAACCGCCGGACCTGGGAGGCCGAGACGTAGGCGTCGTTGCGCCCCGGGAGGTACCCGGAGGCCCGCAGGAAGCCGTAGCCCTCGTCGCGCAGGTCGAGCAGACCCGAGATCTCGACCGGCTCGCCGGTGAACTCGCCCCGGGGCTCGCCCTGGTCGCGTTCGCCCCGCTCGCCGCCGCGGTCGCGGTCCCGGCCGCGCCGACGCCGTCGACGGGACCGGTTGCCCTCCCCGAAGGAGGCCCGCTCGTCGTCGTCGGAGAACGACCGGCCGCCGCCGTCGCCCCCCTCCGCCTTCGCCTCGCCCGCGTCGCCGCCCGCACCACTCGCCTGCGTCGTCGGCTCGTTGGACGTCGCCGGAGACGGATTCGTGGTGCCGCGGCGGGGCCGCGGGGCGATCTCGGGTTCGTCCGCATCGGACGAGGCGATGGCGGCCTCCTCGGCCGCGAGCGCGTCGATCGAGTCCGCCTCGATCTCGGACGACCGCTTGGAGCGCACGGCCTTGCGCGGCGCCGAGTCCTCCGCGGCGGCCGCCTTGGCCTTGGGCTCGGCCTTGGCCTTCGCCCCTGCGCCGTTCCCCGCCCCGTCGCCTCCCGCCGCCGCGAGGATCGCGTCGACGAGGTCGGCCTTCTTGAGGCGGGTCACGCCCTTCAGGCCGATCGCCGAGGCGATGGAGTGGAGTTCCTCACGGTCCTTGCCGTCGAGCATCGAACGCTCGAGACCCTGCTGCGGACTCAATCTGGCTCCTCTGGGGATGCACGACGGACATCGGCGAACGATGCGATCCGGGTGCGAGGTGGGGCCCCGTGCCCGTTCGGTCCCGGGACCGAGGCGGCGCGACGCCATGGGAAAGGAAGGTGAACCACGACGGGTGAGTCGGACACCGGTGGTGGCGACTCCGTGGACGGATCCACGCTCCGTTCGAGGATCCCGCTGGACCGAAGGGGCCGATGGACGGCTCGGTGGCGGGGAGACTTCGCATCCACGAGCGCTGTGGCTCGGGCGGCGGTTCCCCGACACCATAGCGGATCCGGCCGCCTCCCCGTCCACCGGACCGATCCCGCCCCGGGGCGGGCTCAGCCCGCGAGGGCGGCGGTGATCCGGGCGAGGAGGGTGTCGTAGTCGTCGGTGGCCGGGAACCGGGGGAACTCGGCGGCGATGGCCGGGGGCGCGTGGAACCAGAAGCCGGCGTCGGCGGCCCCGAGCATGGCGGCGTCGTTGTAGGAGTCGCCGGCGGCCACCACCCGGTAGTGCAGGCTCCGGAACGCCTCGACCGCGTGACGCTTCTGATCCGGCATCCGCAGGCGGTAGCCGGTGATCCGATCCCCGGCGACCACGAGACGGTGGCACAGCAGGGTGGGCATGCCGAGGTGGCGCATGAGCGGGGCGCCGAACTGCTCGAAGGTGTCGGAGAGGATCACGACCTGGGTGCGGGCGCGCAGTTCGTCGAGGAACTCGCGGGCACCCTCGAGCGGGCCGAGCCCGTCGATGACGTCGGCGATGAGGCTCATGGTGAGGCCGTTCGCCTCGAGGATGTCGAGCCGGTACCGCATGAGCACGTCGTAGTCCGGCTCGTCGCGGGTCGTCCGCCGCAGCTCGTCGATCCCGGTGCGCTCGGCGACCGCGATCCAGATCTCGGGCACGAGCACGCCCTCGAGGTCGAGGGTGACGATCGTCTGCTGGCCGTCGGGACTGCTCACCGGTGGATCCTCGCGGTCGGGGCGCTCCGGGCTGCGCCGAACGCTCCGGAGCGTACGCGATCCCGATCCGCGCACCTCTCCCGGTACCGTGCCCTCATGCGCAGCCGCCGGGCGATCGCCGCCCTGTTCCTCGCCGTGACGCTCGCCGCCTGCTCGGATTCGGGCTCCGAGGACACCCGCCCCTCGAGCACCTCGCGGGCGACGAGCACCACCACCGCACCGAGCGCGACCGCCTCGGGCGACCCCACGGCGGTGCGCCTCGAGCAGATCGCCGACGGCCTCGCCGAACCGGTCGCGATCGCCACGCAGGGCGGAGCGACCTACGTCGCCGAACGCGAGGGACGGGTCGTGCGCCTCGACCCCGCCGGCCCGGTCGAGGTCCTCGACGTGCGGGACCGCACCGAGTCCGGATTCTTCGAACAGGGGCTGCTCGGGCTCACGTTCTCGAACGACGGCCGCTGGCTCTACACGGCGAGCACGCGCCGGCCCGACGGCGCACTGACCGTCGACGCGTTCCCCTGGCGCACCGGTGCGCCGCAGGTCGACGGCCGCCGCTCGATCATCACGATCGCCCAGCCGCAGCCCAACCACAACGGCGGCGGCATCGTGATCGACGAGCAGGGCGACCTCTGGATCGGGGTCGGTGACGGCGGCGGCGCGGGCGACCAGGGCGAGGGGCACGTGGAGGGCGGCAACGCCCAGAGCCTCCGTCAGGTCCTCGGGAAGTTGCTGCGCATC
>JBEAXD010000163.1:0-3336 GCA_041159995.1 Actinomycetota bacterium
CGCTGGGCGCGTGGGCCCAGCGTGGCCCGCCGACCATCGGTATCCACACCGACCCGGACATCGACTCCCGACGGTCCGGAGGGGCCTCACCCCATCCCCCGCATCGATGGCGGGGCGCCAGTGCGATCAGGGTGCGCCGGGGGCGAGCAGGCCGGTGTCGACGTCGTAGACGAAACCCGCCACGGAGACGCCGTCGGCGATGAGCGGGGACTCCCGGAGCCTGCGCACGTCGTCCGCGAGGGTGCGTTGCTGGTCGTCGATGGGGAGGAAATCGCGTCCCGCCGCCGCCGGCCCGATCACCCCGCGGATCTCCTCGTTCGTCGCACCGACCATCCGACACCGCGTGTGCTGCACCACACAGATCCTGGTCACGCCGAGCAGGTGCGTGGCGAGGGCCAACGACCTCACCACGTCATCCGAGACGCGGCCGCCGGCGTTCCGCAGGATCTTCGCATCGCCCGGCAGCAGTCCGAGCATCGCGAGCGGCTCGATCCTCGAGTCGATACACGTCACGACGCCGAGGCCCTTCGCCGCTCGGGGGTCGAGGCCTGCGAGCGTGAACCCGGCGGCGTACTGCCGGTTCGCAGCGAGGATGTCGTCGAACATGCTCTCGATCCTAGGGAACGTCCGCACCCCGACGGGACTCGGCACCGCCCCGCGAGTACGACAGGAGCGGGAGTCCGGCCAGCACCCCGAGCACGCCCAGCAGCGCGAACCGCGCAAACCCACCGGTGGCCGGCAGGGTGGCAGGAGCGGACGCCACCGCGGTCGTCGTCGACGTCGCCGCAGCAGCCCGGGCTGCGTTCGCGGCCGCGATGTAGGGCTCCGCTGCGGCGGGCCGCGCCGTGTTCAGGCCGTCGACGCCCATGGCGAGGAGGCGTTCCCACTCGGCCGGAACGTCGTCATCCGTACCGTTGAACCAGACCCAGACCTTGAGACCCGCCGCGTGGGCGTCTGCGACGAACTGCGGCGTGACGACCTCGATGGCCCCGTAGACCGGAGGCACCTGGAGGGCGGTGTAACCCGGCAGTGGACCGCGCGTTCCGAACCACTCCGTGACGGTGTCCACGCCCGGCGATACGGGAACGTCGGGCGCGATCGCACGGAAGTGCGCCATCACCGCGGAGTCGAACGACACGACCGTCCAGCGGTCGGCCGGCCCATGGGATGCGATGTACGCCGCGAGCGCGTCCGCGCCGGGGATCCCATCCTTGATCTCCACGTTGTACCGCTTCTGTGGGAACGCCGTGACCACCTGATCGAGGGTGGCGATTCCGAAGTCGTCGGGCACGGCACCCGGTGGCGGTGGTACTGCGCCGGTTCGGATCCCGCGCAGCGCGTACGCCTCCGGCGGCTCCGACTGGCACCGCCAGCAGTTCGGCACGAACCAGTACGCGTTGTCCATCGCCTGCAACTCGGCCGCGGTGAACGTGGTGAACACACCGGTCGTCGGTGTCGTGCGGTCGACGGTCTCGTCGTGGTGGACCATGATCACGCCGTCGCCGCTCAGGCGGAGATCCATGTCGAGGATGTCCACCCCGGCCGCGACCGCCCGCTTCATCGCGAACATCGTGCTGTGCGGCGCCTCGTAGTCGCCGCCGGCGTGCGAGAGGTTCACCACCGCCCGGACGGGCGGCGTGAGCACCGCGCCGACGGGACGGACCCCGAGGAGGATCGCGGAGCACGTGAGCGTCGATGCGGCGATGGTGGCGATGGTGCGGCGCATGGTCGGAACCTAGCGCCCAGCGCTCACCGCATCGCGACGATGTCGAGATCCTCGTCCCGCCAGAAGTCGTACCGTTCGTCGGGCAATCGGAGGCAGTGGGTCGGCTCGAGCGCCTCGACGAAGGCCGGTTCGTGGCTCACGACGATGATCGTCCCCTCCCAGTGCCGGAACATCCGGCCCACGGCATCGACCGAGGCCGGATCGAGGTTGTTCGTCGGCTCGTCGAGTACGAGCAGGTTCGACCGGCCGGCCGCGAGCATCGCGAGTCCCAACTTCGCCCGTTCACCCCCGGAGAGCGAGCCGGCCGGTTGATCCATCGCCGCGCCGGTGAGCCCGAAGGAACCCAGGAGCGCCCGGCGTTCCTTGTCGGTGCGCAGGACGTGATCGTCGACGTTGTCGATCGCCAGCGCCTCGGTGTCGATCTGTTCGTGCTCCTGCGCGAAGTACCCGAGGTGCACGTTCGTTCCGAGCGTCACCGTGCCACGCGTCGGGGCCTGCACGCCGGCGAGGCACCGGAGCAGGCTCGACTTCCCGGCGCCGTTGCGACCGACCACGGCGATCCGATCGCCCCGGTGTGCGGCGAGGCGCACCCGGCGCAGGACCGTGTTCGTGCCGTACGCGACCGCGAGGCCCTCGACCTCGATCGGGGTAGCGCCGGAGCGGTCGGGGGTCGGCAGTCGCATGCGCACCTGCTTCTCGACCCTGTGCACCTCGGTGCGATTCGATTGCATCCGCTCGACCCGACGGTCGAGCGCCTTGGCGGTCTTGGCCCGCTTCTCCGTCTGGCCCCGCATCGAATCCGCGAGGGTCGAGAGCCGCTTGATCTCGCGTTCCTCCTGCGCCGACGCCTTGGCCCGTTGCTCCTGATCCTCGGCCAGTCGGGTGCGGAACGTGGTGTAGTTGCCCTTGAACTCGGTGAGGCGTCCATCCTGCAGGTACAGCACGCGATCGATCGAACGGTCGAGGAGTTCGAGATCGTGGCTGATCACCAGCATCGTGCCCGCGAACCCCGCGAGTTCGTCCATGAGCCAACGCTTCGCGCTCGCGTCGAGGTGATTCGTCGGCTCGTCGAGGATCATCACGTCGGGCTGCTGGAACAGGAGACGGATGATGTCGACCCGACGGCGCTGGCCGCCCGAGAGCGACTCGATGTCGTCGAACAGCACCTCCTGCCGGAGGCCCAGCCCGTCGGCCAGTCGAGCCATCGTCGCCTCGGCCTCGTACCCACCGAGGTCGCGGTATCGCTCCTCGAGCGCGCTGAACCGCTCGATCGCCTCCGTCGACGGGTCGGCGGCCATCGCGTCGCGGGCCCGAGTCAGTTCCTCGTCCAGTCGATCGAGTCCCCGACCGCTCAGCACGTGTGAGAAGCCGAGCGCATCGATACCGAGCCCTCTCGGGGGCGGCACCTGGGGCAGGAAGCCGACGACCCCCATGGTCCGCACCTCACCGACCGTGCGGACCTCCGGCGCGGGGTCACCGACGAGGACGGAGATGAGCGTGGACTTGCCGGTCCCGTTGCGCCCGACGAGTCCGACCTTCTCGCCGTGGGGCACGAGGAACGCCGCGCCCCGGACGAGGGCGCGGTTGCCGATCTCGATGGTGAGGTCGGA
>JBEAXD010000250.1:0-4219 GCA_041159995.1 Actinomycetota bacterium
GATGCGATCGGGGCCGAAGCACGCGTCGAGCTCGAGGTCCGCGAACTCGTCGGCCGTCAGCAGCAGCGCGTTCGCCAGCAGGTGGTCGTGGCGGCCGCCGCCTGCGCCGAGGACCGTGACCCGGGTCGCGCCCGCCCGGCGAGCGGCGTCGAGGGCGAGGTGGAGGTCCGTGGCGTCCTTGTCGGTCGGATGCATCTCGATCGGGGTGCCCTCGGCCCGGGCGCGATCGAGCGCGTCCGGCGTGGCGCTGTCGAGGTCGCCGACGAGGTGGGCGACCGACAGGTCGAGCGTGTGCGCGTGGTGGATGCCGGAGTCGGCCGCGATGACGACGGCCCCGTCCGCCGCGCGTGCCAGCACCTCGTCGTGCCAACGCGGGTCCACGGGCTCGCCACCGGCGAGGATCAGGGCCTCCCGCATCGTCCTCCTCCTCGTCCTGACGCACGTGCGTCCACGCGAGGAGGGCGTCGGAGCCCTGCACTCCCTGCGCCGGCATGATCCGGATCAGGTGCGTACGGTCGGCGGCTGCGGTGCCGCCCTCTCAGCCCGGCGCACCGGACTCCCGCGTGTTGTCCGTACCCTACCGTCGGCCGGGACGGCGCGGCCGGGTCGTGCGTTCAGGTCGGGCAGGTCAGGACGGTGCGGCGCTGCCAGTCCTGTTCGGGCCACCCCGCCCGGTTCCGGCCCCGCTGGGTCGTGTCGAGCCAGTCGACGACGAAGGTCGGATCGTGGCCGAGCATCACGAGGGCGCAGCCGATGACGGTGCCGGTGCGGCCGCGACCGGCCCGGCAGTGCACGAGGACGCCCCGGCCCTCGCCGACCGCGTCGGCGGCGAGGCGGGCGGCCGCGACGGTGGCGGCCCGCTCGGTCTCCGGCGAGGCGGGTCCGTCGTGCGCGGCGAGCAGGTCCTGCATGGCGAACCCGTGGAACGCGAGCGGCGCGGGGTCGTAGGGCGCGGCGTCGTGGGTGAGGCACACGACGTCCGTGAACCCGGCGGCCGCCAGCGCGGACCAGTCGGCCCGACCGGGGAAGGAGGCCCCGGCGAGCAGACCCGGTGCCCGCAACGCGTGCCACAGCTCGCCGGGCACGGTGAGCGCGGCGAGGAACCCCGTGCCCCAGCCGGGCGCGCAGACGCGCGGTGGGGTCACCGCCGGGTCAGGCTCGGACCGCGGCGAGCAGCCGTTCGACCGGCTCGAGGTCGTAGGGGTGGCCCGACATGACGATGAGGTGGTCGGCCCCCGCCTCGATGAACCGCTCCCAGTCGTCGACCTCGTGCGCGCCGATCGCGACCGTGCGCTCGATCTCCCGCGGGTCGCGCTCGACACGGGCGCACCAGTCGTCGAGCACCGCGTTCTTCGCCGCGAAGTGCTCGGGCGGGCCGAAGGTGTTCCACGCGTCGGCGTACTCGGCGACGAGGCGCAGGGTGACCCTCTCGCCGGATCCGCCGATGAGGATCGGCAGGGGACCCTTCGGCGCGGGGGTCAACTTCGCCAGTCGGGCCTGGATGATCGGCAGGTCCCGCTCGAGTGCGTCGAGTCGGCCGCGGGCCGTCCCGAACTCGTAGCCGTACTCCGTGTAGTCCCGTTCGAACCAGCCCGATCCGATGCCGAGGACGAACCGGCCGTCCGACAGCAGGTCGGTGGTCCGGGCGATGTCCGCGAGCAGTTGCGGGTTGCGGTACGAGTTGCAGGTCACGAGCGCGCCGATCGTGGCGTGGCAGGTGTCCACCGCCATCGCGCCGAGCAACGAGTAGCACTCGTAGTGGAACGCGTCGGGGTCGCCGTAGAGCGGGTAGAAGTGGTCCCAGACCCAGAGCGAGTCGATGCCGAGGGCGTCGGCGGCCTTCCACGCGGCGCGCAGATCCTCGAGCGGGGCGACCTGGGGGTGGAGCTGGACACCGACCTTGCATGCGGGCATGGGGATCTTCCTCGTGGATCGACGGTGGTGCATCCGGGGCGGAGCCCGGATGCGGACTGCGCACCGACTGTAGGTGCCGTGGCACGATGCCGTCATGCAGATCGGTGAGGCGTTCGTCGGGGAGGGTGCGGAGGCCGCGCACGTCAACACGGTGCTCGGCCACCGGGTCGGGCCCACCGGCACGGCGTGGGCGAGTGCGCTCGCGACCCCGACCGCGGGGCACGTGCCGTTCGTCGCGGTGGTGCAGCCGGGCGTCCCGGTGCAGCCGATGACGCTGTTCGTGAACAAGGCGACGATCGAGTCCGATGCGCACGGGCGCATCACCTGGGGCGCGGCGCAGGCCGGGGTCGCGGCCGGCATCGCGGACGCGGTGGCTGACGGCTTCGTGCCGGCGACCGAACTGCACGAGTACTGCCTCATCGCCGCGGTGTGGGTCGACCCGGCGGCGGGCGACGCCGATGCGGTGTACCGGAACAACCGGCAGGCCGCGCGCGACGCGATCGTCGCCGGGGTGCGCCAGAGCCCGGACCTGCGCTCGGTGCTCGACGCTCGGGCCGAGCCCTGGAACCCGTACTTCCGTCCGGGCGCGTGAGCCGCGTTCCGGGCCTGCGGTCGGTCGTGGGGTAGATAGTCCCCGTGGATCTGCGCTTCTCCGACGCCGAGGAGGCCTTCCGGGCCGAGGCCCGGGCCTGGCTCACCGACCGGCTCACCGGACCGTTCGCGGGCGTCCGGGGGCGCGGCGGACCCGGCGATGAGCACTCCCTGTTCGAGGAGCGCTGGGAGTGGGAGCGAGCGCTCGGCGACGCGGGCTGGACCTGCCTCGCCTGGCCCGAGGAGTACGGCGGCCGCGCCGCGACCCTGCTCGAGCAGGTCATCTTCTACGAGGAGTACGCGCGTGCCGGCGGACCCGGGCGTGTCGGGCTGATCGGTGAGGGCCTCATCGGGCCGACGATCCTCCACTTCGGCACCGAGGAGCAGCGGGCCCGGTTCCTCCCACGGATCGCGAGCGGCGAGGAACTGTGGTGCCAGGGGTACTCGGAACCGAACGCGGGTTCCGACCTCGCGAACCTCGCCACCCGGGCGCAGCTCGAGGGCGATGAGTGGGTGATCGACGGTCAGAAGGTGTGGACCTCCCTCGCGCACTTCTCGCACTGGTGCTTCGTGTTGTGTCGGACCGATCGTGAGGCACCGCGCCATCGCGGCATCTCGTACCTCCTCGTCCCGATGGATCAGCCCGGCATCGAGATCCGTCCGATCGTGCAGATCACCGGCACCTCCGAGTTCAACGAGGTGTTCTTCGACGGCGCTCGCACCGCGGCCGAGAACATCGTCGGCGAGGTCGATGGGGGTTGGCGGGTCGCCATGGGCACCCTCGCGTTCGAGCGGGGGGCGCTCACGCTCGGCCAGCAGTTGACCTTCATGAACGAGTGGCGCGAGATCGTGGCGACCGCGCAGCGCCGGGGCAACGTGGCCGACCCGATCGTGCGGCAGCGGCTCATGCGAGCCTGGATCGAACTCGAGATCATGAAGTACACGGCGCTGCGCTCGATCTCCTCGCTCGAGGACGGGACGCTCACCCGGGAGACCTCGATCTCGAAGCTCTACTGGGCGACGCTGCACCGCGAGCTCGGGAACCTCGCGATGGACGTGCTCGGCCCGGAGGCCGAACTGGCGGACGGCGCGCCCTACGACCTGTCGCTCGCGCAGCGGATCTTCCTGTTCACCCGTTCCGACACGATCTACGGTGGATCGAACCAGATCCAGCGCAACGTGATCGGTGAGCGGGCCCTCGGCCTGCCGCCCGAACCGAAGGTGGTGTGAACGTGGGCCAGACCCCCGACTATCCGGAGGCCCACGGCCTGCTCCGCGGGCGCACCGTGCTCGTCACTGCGGCGGCCGGCACCGGCATCGGGTTCGCCACGGCGAAGCGGGCGATGGAGGAGGGGGCCACCGTCGTCATCTCGGACGCCCACGAGCGCCGGCTCGGCGAGGCGGCCGAGGAGTTGGCGGGCGTCGGCGGGAAGCGACCGTTGGCGATCCCGTGCGACGTCACGGTCGAGGAGCAGGTGCAGTACCTCGTCGACGCGACGATCGCGGAGTACGGCGGACTCGACGTCCTCGTGAACAACGCGGGACTCGGCGGCACGGCGAACGTGGTCGACATGACGGACGAGCAGTGGGGTCGGGTCCTCGACGTCACCCTCAACGGCACGTTCCGCATGATGCGAGCCGGCATGCGGGCGATGCGTGAGCGCAACACGGGCGTGATCGTGAACAACGCGAGCGTCATCGGCTGGCGGGCCCA
>JBEAXD010000290.1:0-2854 GCA_041159995.1 Actinomycetota bacterium
CGTTGCGACCCGGCACCCGTTCGACCCGGACCGGCTGCTGGGTCGGCGCGTCCTCGATCGGCACCTCGCCCGCCGGGCCCATCGGACCCTGGCCCGGGTCGAACCCGGCCGCCGCGGCCTCGAACGCCGCCGCCCCCTGGGCGCCGTCCTCGGGGGCCGAGTACGTGAGCGCCTTCGGCGTGAGCGGGATGGGATCCTGGGCGACGACCTCGAGCCGGAACACGTACTGCACGAAGTTGTCCCGCACCGACTCCATCATGGCGCCGAACATGTCGAAGCCCTCTCGCTGCCACTCGGCGAGCGGGTCACGCTGCCCCATCGCCCGCAGGTTGATGCCCTCGCGGAGGTAGTCCATCTCGTAGAGGTGCTCGCGCCAGTGCTGGTCGATCACCGAGAGCATCACGCGTCGTTCGATCTCGCGCAGCTGCTCGGTCCCGATCGCCCGCTCCTTGGCCTCGTAGGCCGCGAGCGCCTCGTCGAGGAAGGCGCGCCGGGCCGCCTTGACGGAGTCGAAGGCCCGCACCTGCTCCTCGGTGAACGTCGACTCGGTGAGGGCCTGCATGCCGAGGACGAGTTCCTCGACGTCCCACTCCTCCGAGAAGTTCCCGGCGCAGTTGGCGTCGATGACCGAGTCGATCGCCTCCTCGATCGCCGCGAGGGCCTCCTCGTGGAGGGAACCGCCATCGAGGATCTGCTGGCGGCGCTGGTAGATGACCTTGCGCTGCTCGTTCATCACCTCGTCGTACTTGAGGACGTCCTTGCGGATCTCGAAGTTGCGGTCCTCGACCGTGCGTTGGGCCCGCTCGATCGCCCGGGACACCATCTTCGCCTCGAGCGGCACATCGTCCGGGAAGGTCCGACCCATCACCCAGTTCATCGCGTTCGATGCGAAGAGCCGCATGAGGTCGTCCTCGAGCGACAGGTAGAAGCGACTCTCCCCGGGGTCCCCCTGCCGGCCCGAGCGTCCGCGCAGCTGGTCGTCGATGCGCCGGCTCTCGTGGCGTTCCGTGCCGAGCACGTACAGACCCCCGACCTCGCGCACCTCGTCCCCCTCGGCACGGCAGGTGACCTTGAGCTCCTCGAGCAGCTGCTCGTAGACCTCCGGCTCCGCCGCAGGGCTCGAACCCCGAGCGAGCAGCTCCTGTTCGGCCAGACCCTCGGGATTACCGCCGAGGAGGATGTCCACGCCACGACCGGCCATGTTCGTGGCCACGGTGACCGAACCGATGCGGCCGGCCTGGGTGACGACCGTCGCCTCGCGTTCGTGCTGCTTCGCGTTGAGCACCGCGTGCTTGATCCCACGACGGTCGAGCAGCCGACTCAGGCGCTCGGACTTCTCGACCGAGATCGTGCCCACGAGCACCGGCTGTCCCTTGGCGTTGCGCTCGGCGATGTCGTCGGCGAGTGCGTTGAACTTCGCCTCCTCGGTCTTGTAGATGAGGTCGCCCTCGTCACGCCGCTGCGGGCTGCGGTTCGTCGGGATGCTGACCACCTCGAGGCCGTAGGTGTGCACGAACTCGCCGGCCTCGGAGGAGGCCGTGCCCGTCATGCCCGCCAGCTTGTCGTAGAGCCGGAAGTAGTTCTGCAGGGTGACGGTCGCCAGGGTGTGGTTCTCCTCCTTGATCCGCACCCCCTCCTTGGCCTCGACGGCCTGGTGGAGACCCTCGCTCCAGCGCCGACCTTCGAGGATGCGTCCGGTGAACTCGTCGACGATCTTCACCTCGCCGTCGGCGACGACGTAGTCGACCTCCCGCTTGAACAGTTCCTTGGCCCGCAGCGCGGCCTGGAGCTGGTGGACGAAGTTCTGGTTGACGTGCTCGTAGAGGTTGGCGACGCCGAGGGCCTCCTCGACCCGCCGGATGCCCTCCTCGGTCGGCACGACGGTCTTCTTGGCCTCGTCGACCTCGTAGTCACGGTCGCGCTGCAACCCCTTCACGACCCGGGCGAACTGGTAGTAGAGCGCCTGCGCGTCGTCGGCGCGCCCCGAGATGATGAGCGGGGTGCGGGCCTCGTCGATGAGGATCGAGTCGACCTCGTCGACGATCGCGTAGTGGTGTCCGCGCTGGGCCTGGCCCGCGAGCGTGTCGGACATGTTGTCGCGCAGGTAGTCGAAGCCGAACTCGTTGTTCGTGCCGTAGGTGATGTCGGCGAGGTACGCCCGTCGCTTCTCCGCCGGATCGTCGATGGCGGGCAGCACCATCCCGACCTCGAGGCCGAGGAACCGGTGCACACGACCCATCCACTCGGCGTCACGACGAGCCAGGTAGTCGTTCGTCGTCACGACGTGGACCCCGAGGCCGCTCAGCGCGTTGAGGTAGGTGGGCAGCGTCGAGACGAGGGTCTTGCCCTCGCCGGTCTTCATCTCGGCCACCCAGCCGAAGTGGAGCGCCGCCCCGCCCATGATCTGGACGTCGTAGTGGCGCTGCCCGAGGACGCGCCGGGCCGCCTCGCGCACCGTGGCGAACACCTCCGGCATGAGGTCGTCGAGGTCCTCGCCCCGGGCGAGCCGGTCCCGGAACGCCGGGGTGAGCGCCCGCAGTTCGTCGTCGCTGCGAGCCTCCATCTCGGGCTCGAAGGCCGCGACGAGCGGGACGATCGACTGGACGACCTTGAGCTTGCGGCCTTCACCGGCGCTGAGGATCTTCTTGAACAGGCTCATGACGGGCCGCAGTCTAGGGGCGCGGCCCCGAGTCGCCGCCGCCGGTGCCGACGGCGGCGGGGGCGAACCGCACGCGATCGGGGACCGATCGGCCGGATCCGGCTGCTCAGCCCCGGCGTACGCGAACCGGGCACGGTGCCGCGGGCGTGCGCGCCGGCGGCTCGACGAGCCACGGGAGCACGGCCTCGACGACGT
>JBEAXD010000221.1:0-8259 GCA_041159995.1 Actinomycetota bacterium
ATCGTAGAACGGTCCCGGGCGAGTCGACGGTTGCGGGTTGCATGCAGCCTTCGTTAGTGCAGCGCCGCGGTGTGACGCCCGACGCGACAGCGCCCCGGCCGGGGGCCGGGGCGCTGCTGAATTGCGGGAAGAGATCTTCCGAATAGCGGGAAGACCCCAAGGTGGAGGTGGCGGGAGTCGAACCCGCGTCTCCCGAGCTGTTGGTGGGGCTTCTCCGAGCGCAGCCGGTGATTGATCTCGGGTCACCACCGCTCACCGGCGGCACTGCGATGACCCCAGCCCGAGTGAAGGTGTCCCGTCCGGCCCTCAGGCGTGATCGGACGGTGAGCCACTCAAGATGACGTCCCGTGGCGGCCGAGTGGCTGGGCCGTGAGGAACGCGCTGACTAGTTCTTAGGCAGCGAGTGCGAGGTTGTCCTCGGCATGTGTTTGGTTGTGCCAGCTCTTTAGCGACGATCTGACGACGTCGGCTCGCTTCACCCACCTCGATCCTCGAGATCGAAGCCACGCACCCCCTTGTCAAGTGGGCCCCGGGTGCGCCGGGGGCCACGAGGGGATACTACGCCTCGCCCCGGACATCTATTCCCGCGGGGACCGACGCCTCAGTCCCGCTGCCGTTCCTTGAGGGCTCGTTGGGTCTCGCGGTTGGCGTCGCGCTCGGCGATGGCGTGTCGCTTGTCGTAGGCCCGCTTGCCCCGGGCGAGGCCGAGTTCGACCTTCGCCCGACCGTCCTTGAAGTACACCCGCAGTGGGATGAGGGTCAGGCCCTTCTCCTGGGTGCGCTGGGAGATCTCGACGATCTCACGCGCGTTGAGGAGCAACTTGCGTCGGCGGACCGGGTCGATGTCGCCTCGCGAGAAGGCGTACGGGGATACGTGCATGCCGTACATCCAGATCTCGCCGTCCTCGACCCGCGCGTACGCGTCGAGGAGGTTGGCGCGGCTGTCCCGGATCGACTTCACCTCGGCGCCGAGGAGCACGATGCCGCACTCCCAGCTGTCGAGGATCAGGTAGTCGTGGCGCGCCTTGCGGTTGGTGATGACGACCTGATCGCCGCGACGTGATCCGGACTGGGACATGGGGGCGACGCTACCGGAGGCCTCGGCCGGGGCGTTGCGGAGTCAGGCGATGCCGAGGATCGCGGCCGTCTCGGCACACGAGGCGACCGGACGGCCGTACCGGCCCGCGAGGTCGGCGGCCCGTTCGACGAGCGCCGCATTCGAGGGTGCGGCCTGATCGTCCTCGAGTCCGACGCGCAGGTGGCCGCCGCGCTCGAGTGCGAGGCGTGCGATCGGTGTCTCGAAGATGTCGCCCCCGAGCACCGCGACGGCCCACGGGATGCCGGAGTCGCCGAGCATCGCGAGGAACAGATCGAGTGCCTCCGGGATGGGCGGCGAACCCCACAGCGGGGCGCCGCCGCCGATGTAGCCGCCGGCTGCGAAGTAGAACTTCACGAGCGTGCCGGCGGGCAGTGCGCCCGCACGGTGGTACGCCATGATCACCTGCAGCCACCCGGGCTCGTAGATCGCGACCGACGGTCCGAGACCGTGCTGCACCGCGAGGTCCATGGCGTAGCGCGTGGCCGCGTAGGTGTTCGTGTACACGAAGTCGGACTCGGGCGGCAGGCCGTCGGCTCCTGTGCCGCCGAGGTTCACCGAGCCGGGGTCGAGCACGCTGGCGCGGATGAGGCGTTCGCTCGCCAGCATGGCGACGTGCGCGTGCTGTTCGGCCGGGGTCGCGCCGATGCCGATGGTGGGGTAGAGGATCGCGTCCGGCGCCACCTCGAGGATCGGGCGGTAGCAGGCCGCATACTCGGCGGCGCGGCGCTCGGGCGGTGCGAACAGGTCGGTGCCGTGCGTATGGATGATGCTGGCCCCGGCGTCGAGGCAGGCCAGGCCGACGGCGGCGAGGTCCTCGGGGGTCGTCGGGACGTGCGGATTACGGCGGGGGCTCGTCACCCCGTTGAGCGCGGCCTCGATGATCACCGGCGTCGTCATGGCCACCAGCCTACGGTCGGTCGGGTCGCTCGTCGCCGGGATGTGCGGCGTTGGTACCGTTCGGCCCGTGACGTTCCCCGGGACCCCGACGCTGCGCATCACCCGAGCACAGCACCGCACGATCATCGGCCACTGCTTCGACGGACTCCCCGATGAGGCCTGTGGTCTGCTCGGCGGTCCGGCGATCGGGGCGATGGAGGAGCCGACCGGGGTCATCACCGAGGTGTTCCCGACCCGCAACGCGGACGCCTCCTCGCGGACCTACACGGTCGACGGCAAGGACATGCTGCGAGCGATGCGCACGATGGACGAGCGGGGCGAGGTGCTCGTCGGGTGCTGGCACTCCCACACCCACACCGAGGCGTACCCGTCCCCGACCGACGTGCGCACTGCGACGGCGAACCCGAACTGGATCTACGTGATCGTCTCGCTGAAGCCCGAGCACGGCGCGCCCGTCCTGCGGGCCTACCGGATCCGCGACGGCGCCGTCGCCGAGGTTCCGGTCGAACTCATGGGCTGAGTCGGCGGGTCGGGTTCCGAATTCCGACCAACGGGGTCAGGGTTGTAGTCTCCAGACCATGCCCGTGGAGGTCCGTCTGCCCACCCTGCTGCGTCAGTACACCGACGGCACCGCCTCGGTGACGGCCGACGGGGCCACCATCGGCGAGGTCTTCGCCGCCATCGTGGGGCAGTACCCGGGCCTCGGAGGCCAACTCATCGACGATTCGGGCTCGCTCCACAAGTTCGTGAACGTCTACGTGAACGACGAGGACATCCGGTACCTCGACTCCCTCGGGACGCCGGTCGCCGAGGGCGACGTCGTCTCGATCCTCCCCGCCGTCGCCGGCGGCTGAGCCCGCCGCACGCCCATGGCGCGCTACCAGAGCGTCCTCGACCTCATCGGCGACACCCCGCTCGTCTCGATCGACGCGCTCTCGCCGAACCCGGACGTCCACATCCTCGCCAAGCTGGAGGGGACGAACCCGGGTGGTTCGGCCAAGGACCGCATCGCCCTCAAGATGGTCGAGATGGCCGAGGCGGACGGCACGTTGCGGCCCGGTGCCACGATCCTCGAGCCGTCCTCGGGCAACACCGGCATCGGCCTCGCGCTCGTGGCCCGCGTGAAGGGCTACGGCCTCCGCATCGTGATGCCGGAGAACGTGAGTCCCGAGCGGCGGCAACTGCTCGAGATCTTCGGGGCCGAGGTCACGTTGAGCCCCGGTGAGGAGGGGAGCAACGGCGCGATCCGACGGGCCCAGGAGATCGCAGCCGCGGACCCGAACTACGTCTTCCTCTACCAGTACGGCAACCCGGCGAACCCGCTCGCGCACTACGAGGGCACCGGCCCGGAGATCTGGCGCGACTGCCCGGAGGTCGACATGTTCGTCGCGGGCCTCGGCACGAGCGGCACCCTCATGGGGGTGGGCAAGTACCTGAAGGAGCGCAACCCGGCGATCCAGGTGGTGGCGGTCGAGCCGCCGGCCGGTGAACTCGTGCAGGGACTGCGTTCGCTCGACGACGGGTTCGTGCCGCCCATCTTCGACGCGGCGGTCATCGACCGGAAGTTCATCGTCCGCCCCCGCGAGAGCATCGAGTGGGTGCGCAACCTGCTCACCACCTGCGGTGTGTTCTCCGGCATCTCCTGCGGTGCGGCCGTCGCCGGCGCGGTCAAGGCCGCGGCCCGCATGGAGTCGGGCACGATCGTGACCGTGCTGCCGGACGGTGGCTGGAAGTACCTGTCCTCGGGGGCCTGGACCGACGACCTCGACGTCGTCGTCGAACGCGCCACGCGCATCAACTACTGGTGAGCACGCCGATCCCGGCCGACGCCGAGTCGGTCCGTCGGGCGGCCGCGCTCCTGCGGGACGGCGAGGTCGTCGCCCTCCCGACCGAGACCGTCTACGGCCTCGCCGCCGACGCGACGAACGCAACGGCGGTCGAGCGCATCTTCGCGATCAAGGGTCGACCGGCCGACCACCCGCTCATCGTGCACCTCCTCGACGCGGACGCGCTCGACGCCTGGGCGATCGAGATCCCCGAGGAGGCCCGCGTGCTCGCCGGCGCCGGGTGGCCGGGACCGCTCACCATCGTGCTGCGGCGGGCGCCGTCGGTGCTCGACGTCGTGACCGGAGGCCTCGACACGGTCGCCCTGCGGGTCCCGGCGCACCCGGTCGCGAGAGCCGTGCTCGTCGAGTTCGGAGGGGCGTTCGCCGCGCCGAGCGCGAATCGTTTCGGTCGCGTCAGCCCGACCACCGCAGCCGCAGTCGCCGACGACCTCGGGGACGAGGTCGGGTTCATCCTCGACGGCGGGGCCTGCCGGGTCGGGGTCGAGTCGACGATCGTGGACTGCTCGGGCGACACGACGGTCGTCCTGCGCCCGGGCGGGGTCACCGTCGAACGGATCTCGGAACTGCTCGACCGCCCGGTCGCGATCGGCGGCACGACGCGGGCGCCGGGGACGCTGCCCGCGCACTACGCGCCGGACGCCCGCGTCGTCATCGCCGACGACCGCGAGGCCGCGACGGTTGCGGCGGCGCATCTCGCCGAGGGGCGGACGGTGGCCCTGCTCGCATCGACGGTGCCGATGGGGCTGTCCGATCGCGTCGCGGTGCTCGAACCGCCGGAGACCGACGAGGAGTACGCCCGGGTGCTCTACGACCGGCTGCGCACCGCGGACCACCACGGGATCGAGGTCGTCGTCGCAGTACCGCCCAACCCGGTCGGCATCGGGTTGGCCGTGCGCGATCGCCTCGAACGGGCCGCGGCCTCGGCCTGAGGGGTCGACGGAGCCGCGGCCACGGCGAGCCGCGGGATTACCGTGGTCACCGTGCCGTCCGTCGCGCCGCAGGATCCGCGCCCGATCGGAGTCTTCGACTCCGGCCTCGGCGGCCTGACCGTCCTGCGGTCCCTCATCGACCTGCTCCCGCACGAGTCGGTCATCTACTTCGGCGACACCGGACGGTTCCCCTACGGGCCGAAGCCGGCCGAGGAGGTGCGGGCGCACGCGCTCGAGATCGCGGACATCCTCGTGGCCCGTGGGGTCAAGATGCTCGTGGTCGCGTGCAACTCCGCTGCGAGCGCGGCACTCGACGACCTGCGGGCCCGGCACGAGATCCCGATCGTCGGGGTGGTCGGCCCCGGGGTGCGCGCCGCGGCGCAGGTCACCGCCTCGGGTCGGGTCGGCGTGATCGGTACCGTCGGAACCATCGCGAGCGGCTCGTACCAACGCGCGGCCGAGGCCGAGGGGCTCGCCCTCACCTGCCAGGCCTGCCCGGGGTTCGTCGAGTTCGTCGAGGCCGGCGACGTCGATTCCGATCAGGTGCGGGTGCTCGCGGAGCGCCTCCTCGAACCCGTACAGGAGGCCAAGGTCGACACGCTGGTCCTCGGGTGTACGCACTACCCGTTGCTCGCCCGCACGATCGGCGACGTGATGGGGCGCGACGTCGTGCTCGTGTCGAGCGCCGACGAGACCGCGTTCGAGGTCATGCGGCTCCTCGACGGCGAGCGACCGACCGGCGGTCCCGTGGGAACGCACACCTTCATCACCTCGGGTGATCCCTCGACGTTCCGCACCCTCGGGGCACGGTTCCTCGGGCCCGAGGTCGACGCGGTGGAGGCCTGGACGTGGAGCTGACCGTCCTCGGCGCATCCGGTTCGTACAACGGCCGCCACGGGCCGTGCTCGGGGTACCTCGTGCGCACGGCGGAGACGAACCTGTGGGTCGACTGCGGCAACGGCACCCTCAACGTGCTCCACGAGTACGTCGATCCGGCCGAGGTCGACGCGATCGTCATCACGCACGAGCACCCCGACCACTGTGCCGACATCTACGGGATGCACGTGCTCTGGCACTACGGCCTCGAACGCACGGGCCTCCCGGTGCTCGCGCCCGAAGGCGCTGAGCACCGACTCGGCGCCCTCGTGCGCGACTGGGGTGGTGCGTTCGACTGGCGGGCGATCGACCCGTCGCGTCCGGTCGAGATCAAGGACGCACGCCTCGTGTTCTCCCGCACCGATCACCCGATCCCGACCTACGCGGTGGAGATCACCGGCGACGGCCGGCGGCTCGTGTACACGGCCGACACGGGCCCGGGCTGGAACGTCGGTGCCTTCGCCCCCGGTGCCGATCTCGTGCTCTCGGAGGCGTCCCACCTCCACGCCGAACGGCGCACGACGATCCACCTCAGTGCGCGGGAGGCGGGGGAGGCCGCACGCGCGGCGGGAGCCGGGAGCCTCGTGCTCACGCACGTGTGGCCGACGGTCGATCTCGCCGCGATCGGCGAGGAGGGTTCGGCCGCGTTCGGCGCCGAGGTCGTGCTCGCTGCGCCGCACGTCGTGGCTACGCTCTGAGGCCACCTTCGATCAGGGAGCCACGATGGGCATCCGTCATGACGGGCGTGAGCCGGACCAGCTCCGGCCCGTCACGTTCACCCGGGACTTCACGGAACTCGCGATGGGTTCAGTGCTCGCCGAGTTCGGGCGGACCCGCATCCTCTGCACCGCGTCGGTCGAGGACCGCGTGCCGCCGTGGTTGCGGGGCAAGGGACGCGGCTGGGTCACCGCCGAGTACTCGATGTTGCCGGGTGCCACGCCGGAGCGGGTGAACCGCGAGGCGGCGAAGGGCAAGCAGTCCGGTCGCACCCAGGAGATCCAGCGGCTCATCGGCCGTTCGCTCCGGGCCGTCACCGATCTCACCGCGCTCGGTGAGTACCAGATCACGGTCGACTGCGACGCGCTCCAGGCCGACGGCGGCACCCGTACCGCTGCGATCTGCGGGGGCTACCTCGCGCTGCACGACGCGTGCGAGCGGATGGTCCAACAGGGGTCGTTGCGGGTGAACCCGGTCGGGGACCTGTGTGCGGCGATCTCGGTGGGCATCGTGGCCGCGCTGCCGTCCCTCGACCTCGACTACGTCGAGGACTCCTCGGCCGAGGTGGACATGAACGTCGTCATGACCGGTGACGGGAAGTTCATCGAGGTCCAGGGCACCGCCGAGGGCGTGGCGTTCAGCCGGAGCGAACTCGACCAACTGCTCGGCCTCGCCGAGTCCGGCATCGCCGAGATCTTCGCGCTGCAACGGGAGATGCTCTCGGTGCCGCCGAGTCGGCGTCCGACCGCGCGTCCGTGACGCTGCGCCTCGTCGTCGCGACGGCCAACCCGGACAAGGCCCGCGAGATCGTCGAGGTGCTCTCGGGGAGCGGTCTCGACGTCGAGCTCGTCGACCGACCCGCGTCGGTGCCCGAGGTGGTCGAGGACGGCGAGACGCTGCTCGACAACGCCCGCCTCAAGGCGCGGGCCCTGCGCGACGCGACCGGTTGCGCGGCGATCGCGGACGACACCGGACTCGAGGTCGACGCGCTCGGCGGCGCGCCCGGCGTGTACAGCGCGCGTTACGCCGGACCGGGGGCGACCTATGCGGACAACTGCGCGCACCTGCTCGCCGAACTGAGCCGGGTCGGGGCGACGGACCGGTCGGCCCGCTTCGCCACGGCGATCGTGCTCGCGCTGCCCGACGGTACCGAGCTCGACGCCCGCGGTGAGGTCGAGGGCGTCGTCCTGGAGGTGCCGCGGGGCTCCGGCGGGTTCGGGTACGACCCGGTGTTCGCGCCCGACGGCGGCGACGGGGCGACCTTCGCCGAGATGACCCCGGAGGCCAAGCACGCGATCTCCCACCGTGGCCGGGCGCTGCGAGCCATGGCCGCACGCATGTGCGAGAGTCTCCCGGACGCCCGTGCGCAGGAGTGATGCGATGACCCTCCACCCCCAGGCCCAGATGATCCTCGACCTCCTGAACGCGGCGCCCGCGGTCGCCCCCGAGGACCTCACACCGGCCGCGCTGCGCGAGTCCTACGCGGGGCTCGCGATGCCGGCCGTCGTCGAGGGTGTGACGACCGAGGACCGCACCATCCCGGGCCCCGAGGGCGATCTCCCGATCCGGATCTACCGGCCGGTCGGGGCCGGGGTCACCCCGGTCATCGTGTTCTTCCACGGTGGCGGCTGGGTGATCGGTGATCTCGACACCCACGACGGCGGGTGTCGCAGTCTCACCGTGGCCTCGGGCTGCGCGCTCGTCGCGGTGGAGTACCGCCTGGCCCCGGAGGCCACGTTCCCGGCCCCGGTCGAGGACTGCTTCGCGGCGACCCGCTGGGTGCAGGAGCACGCGGCCGAACTCGGTGTCGACGGCACGCGCCTGGCCGTGGCCGGCGACAGCGCGGGCGGCAACCTCGCCGCCGTGGTCTCCCAACTCGCTCGCGATCTCGGCG
>JBEAXD010000271.1:0-3858 GCA_041159995.1 Actinomycetota bacterium
TGCCGAACGAGATTGTCGCCGCCAGTGGGTTGCCCCCGGCGATGCCCGACCGGAACATGCCGTCCCGGAACGTCTCGGGGGTGAGGTTCGGGCCGGCGAGGTTGATGCCGGTCATGAGGAGCGAGACGGGACCCTGGTGCACCGCGTAGTTGTTGTTCGGCGGTGGGGTCCCGAACTGCCACGTCCACAACTTGTAGGCGCCACTCGCTTCCCGGGTGCTGCGAGCCGGGATGAGCGACAGGCCGAACGCGTGCTGCCACTGGTCCTGGTCGTAGATGCGCCCGAACACCGCAGTGTCCGCGTACACCGACGGGCCGATGATCCACTCGGGTCGGTAGTCCTGTGCCGTCGCCTCCTTCGTCAGGTACGAGGGCGTGAGGGGGTCGCCGTAGAAGATGACCGAGGTGACCTTCGCCGCCTTGAGCTTCGCGATGATCGTCCGGGCGTTCTCCTGGGCCCGAGCCAGATCGAGGTAGTAGCGGGTATCGCTCGCGAGTTCGATGTCGCGCTCGGCGAGCAGCGACTTGAAGGTCCTGAACGCCTCCCGCTGCTGTCCGGCCGGTGTGTCGTAGTGCACGGCGCCGAACACGCGGGTCCTCGAACGCAGTGCGGGGTCACCCGCCCACTGCGCCTTCCGGCCCGCGAAGAGGTTCCCGATCATCTCGGCCGCGAGCGTGCTGGCCTGCTCCGGGAGCTGCCCGGTCGTCCAGATGTACGGCGCGCGGTCCCGCATGAACTTCGTCGGGCTCGCGGTGGAGCAGCCCATGCACATGATCTTCGCTGCGGTGATCTCGTCGGCGAAGGCGTCGGTCTGGTTCGGACCGCCGAGGACGGCGAACGGCTGCTGGTCGATGATCGCCTGCGCGTCGGCCTTGGCGGCCACGGGGTCGCTGGGTGCCCCCGAACCCTTGAAGAACGAGACCTCGATCCGGCGGCCGTAGAGCTCGGCGTACTGGGAGTACAGGTCGATCCAGCCCCGGTAGTTCTCCTCGGCGGTGCGCACGTCGGTGTCCGATCCCGCACTGCGGACGAGGGCGGCCTGGAGCGGGTCCTTCGACGGGTCGCCGATCCAGACGATCACCTTGATGGTCTCCGCGGTGACCCCGGGGGCGGTCGCGCCTCCGTTCGACCCCCGGAACGGGGCTACACAGGTCGGTGCGTACCAGGACGGGATCTTCACCCGACCGGTGCTCGTGTCGCACCCGTCACCGAAGTCGACGGTCTCGCCGAGCAACTCGGCCTTGTCCGGGGTCATCGGCCCGGCCTCGATGAGCTGGGTGTTCGACTTCGACCCCTGGTCGGCTCCACCGCCCGCGCCCGAGTCGTCGCCGCCGTTCCGGTTCCCGGCGATGAGCACGATCGCGGCGATCACGACGACGACGATCGCGAACGGCGCGTAGCGCTGGAGTCCGCTCCTGCGCTTGCGTGACGGCGTGGGCTGCATGGTTCCTCCTGGTCGGTGGTTGGTCAGTCGGTGGTGGCCCCGGACGAGCCGGAGCGAGCGATCGCGGCCTCGGACGTCCCGAGGTACGACTCGACGACGGTCGGATGGCGCACGACCTCGTCCGGAGCGCCGATCGTGACGACGGCGCCCAGGTCGAGGGCGACGAGGCGATCGGCGACCGCGGTGAGCAGGGGCAGATCGTGCTCGATGAGCAGGATCGTCGCGTCGAGGGCGTCGCGGATGCGCAGGAGCAGGGGCCCGAGGGCCTCGGCCTCCCGCTGCGCGATGCCGCTCGAGGGTTCGTCGAGCAGCAGGACCGACGGTTGGTGCGCGAGGACGCAGGCCATGTCGACGATGCGACGACTCCCGGTGGAGAGCTCCCGCGTGAACTTGTCCCGGAACGCCCCGAGGCCGATGAGTTCGATGAGTTCCTCCACCCGGTCGGCGACGTCCGCCTCGGAGTCGGCCACCGCGGGCAGGTGCAGCGCGGCCGCGATCGGGTCGCGCACCTCGATCTGGCGCTCGAGTGCCACGGCGATCGTCTCGGTGACGGTGAGACCGGGGAACAGGCGACCGTCCTGGAAGGAGCGCCCGAGCCCGAGCCGCGCCCGTACCTCGGCGCGGCGGCCGGTGAGCTCGATCGGCCCGTCGTCCCCGAGCAGCACGACCCGTCCGGCGTCGGTCGGGGTGAACCCGCAGATCGCATCGAACAGCGTGGTCTTGCCCGCACCGTTCGGCCCGATGAACCCGAGGATCTCGCCCGCGCGGGCGTCGAAGGACACGTCCCGCAGCGCGTGGATGCCACCGAAACGCTTCGACACGTCGTGCACCTCGAGGCGCACCGGGCGCTCGGCGACCTCGGTGGGGATCCCCGCGTCGTGCGTCCGGGCCGCTGCGAGTGCGGCACCCCGACTCGCCGCCCCCTCGAGGTACACGGATCGCAGCACATCGGGGCGTTCGAGGAGCTCGGCGGTCGGCCCCTCGAAGCGGATCTCGCCCTTCTCCATGAAGTAGGCGCGCTCGGCGATCGTGAGGGCGACGTTGACCGACTGCTCGACGACGATGATCGTCGTCCCGGCGTCCCGGATGCGCTGCACGATCTCGAGCAACTGGCCGACGACGGTCGGGGCGAGACCGAGCGAGAGCTCGTCGATCATCAGCAGGCGGGGGCGCTCGATGAACGCCATGCCGAGCGTGAGCATCTGCTGCTGGCCCCCGGAGAGGTTGCCCGCGGGTTCCTCGAGGCGTTCCCGGAGGATCGGGAAGATCTCGAGCACCTCCTCGGTCGCGGCGCGCACCCGTTCGCGGTCCCGGCGGTGCAACCAGCCCGCGAGTTGGAGGTTCTCCCGCACCGTGAGGGTGGGGAAGGTGCCCTGCCCGCCGGGGACCTGGGTGATGCCGCGGGCCGCGACCTCGTGCGGGGGTGCGTAGGTCATGTCGCGGCCGTCGAAGACCACCGCACCGGCGCTCGCCTCGACGAGGCCCGAGATCGCCTTGAGGAGGGTGGACTTGCCGGAACCGTTCGTGCCGAGCAGAGCGACGATCTCGCCCTCGTCCACCTCGAAGTCGACCCCGAACAGCACCTGCACCCCGTCGTACCCGACGTCGAGGCCGCGCACGAGCAGCAGCTTCACGAGCCCCTGGCGGCGCTGGTAGAGCACCTCGCTCTGCGCCGCGGCCGAGGTCCAGACCTGCTTGAGGTCGCCGGCGACCTGTGTGCCGGCGCTCGCGAGGATGAGCGAGCCGACGAGGAAGACCGGCGTGAGCACGAGGAGACCGACCCGGACGCCGTGCCGATCCGCGATCTGTCCGATGATCGGCAGCACGACGAGGCCCGGCAGGATCCACAGCGCGGCCACCGCGTACCCGAAGGACCGCACCTTCGGGGGCGTGGCGAGGGAGAGCGACGCACCGACGCCCGGTCCGGTGATCGAGACGAGGGCGACCGTGATGGCGGCGATCCCGATCGCGATGCCGACGTTCGGTGCCAGTGCGAAGCCCACCCACGCGATGGCGACCGCCGTGTTGACCACCGCGATGAACTTGAGCACGAGACCCGGGTCACGCCGCAGCAGGCGGGTCGCGATCGGTATTCCGGCGAACAGGCCGACGAGCGCGGCGGGCTCGACGCAGGCGGCCACGATGCCCCGAGCCCGCTCGTCGAGATCGAAGGTCTGGGAGTAGTGCAGCGAGGTGAGACTCGCCAGGCCGATGAGGGCGACGGCGAGGAAGGGGAGCGCGTAGAAGATCCGGCGCAGCGTGCCCACTTGCCAGACGATGCGCCACGACTCGGCGAACGAGGGCGGGAGGTCCTCGGTCAGGACCGCGTCCTCCTCGGCGCCGGCCGCCCGCTTCTCCCACACGCCGCGCTTCGGCTCCCGCAGGCGGAGGCCGAGGATCACGAAGATGAGGGT
>JBEAXD010000277.1:0-3323 GCA_041159995.1 Actinomycetota bacterium
CCACGGCGACCGGCGCGCTCGAGGTGCCGCACCAGGCTGGAGAGCCGGGCCGCGTCGGGAACGACGAGGATGGTCGATCCCTCCGGCGCGATCGCAGCATCGACCAGCTCGCGACGATCCGTGGCCGGGGGCCAGGCCACCACCCTGAGGTCATGGC
Organism: Actinomycetota bacterium; assembly: GCA_041159995.1. Lineage (GTDB taxonomy): Bacteria > Actinomycetota > Acidimicrobiia > IMCC26256 > IMCC26256 > IMCC26256. The sequence goes on from JBEAXD010000277.1 coordinate 158, forward strand.
CGGACGGCGCGGGCGCGTCCACCGACGGAGCCGCGTCCGCCACTGCGTTCGCGGGCGAGGCTGCGCCGAACAGCGACACCTCGCTGCCCGCCCACCGGTGCGCGGTCCAGCGGCCGAGATCCATGAGCGCGGGCGGCGGTCCGGCCCCGACGACCTTGAGGATCTCGAGGAGGCGCGACCGGTCGGTCTCGGGCTCGACGTCGGTGGCGACGACCCACCCGCGGACGCGTCGGCCGTGCAGCGGCACCCGCACGATGGTGCCGACCTCGACCCGCGCTGCGAGGGCGTCGGGGACGAGGTAGTCGAAGGCGCGCTCCACCGCCGTGAGGTCCGGGCGCACCCGGACCACGCGGCGGTCGTCAGCGGTGCTTACGCGAGGCCCTCAGCGGCGCTGCGCAGCGCGTCGGCCTGGCTCGTGCTCTCCCACGTGAAGTCGGAGTCCGAGCGACCGAAGTGCCCGTAGGCCGCGGTCTTGCGGTAGATCGGGCGCCGCAGGTCGAGCCGCTCGATGAGCGCAGCCGGCCGGAGGTCGAAGTGCTCCTGCACGAGGGCGGGCAGCTTGGCCGGATCGATCTCGGAGGTGCCGAACGTCTCGACCATCACGGAGACCGGGCGGGCCACGCCGATCGCGTACGCGACCTGCACCTCGCAGCGCTGCGCGATGCCCGCGGCCACGATGTTCTTCGCCGCGTGCCGCACCGCGTAGGCGGCCGAGCGGTCGACCTTCGTCGGGTCCTTGCCCGAGAACGCGCCACCACCGTGGCGGGCCATGCCGCCGTAGGTGTCGACGATGATCTTGCGACCGGTGAGACCGCAGTCGGCGTGCGGGCCACCCAGTTCGAAGTTGCCGGTCGGGTTGCAGAAGACCTCGAAGTCGTCGCCGGCGAACTGCTCCGGGACGACCGGGCGGATGACGTGCTCGATGAGGTCGGGACGGATCATGGTGTCGATGTCGATGCCCGGCGCGTGCTGGGTCGAGATGAGCACGGTCTTGAGCCGCTTCGGCACGCCGTTCTCGTAGTCGATCGACACCTGGGTCTTGCCGTCGGGACGCAGGTACGGGAGCACGCCCGACTTGCGGACCTCGGCGAGGCGGTGGGCCAGACGGTGGGCGAGCCAGATCGGCATCGGCATGAGGTCGTCGGTGTCGGCGCACGCGTACCCGAACATCATGCCCTGGTCACCGGCGCCGACCTCGTCGAAGAGGTCGCCGGTGCCCGCGCGCTGCTCGAGCGCCTTGTCGACGCCCATCGCGATGTCGGGCGACTGCTCGTCGATCGAGGTGATCACGCCGCAGGTGTTGCCGTCGAAGCCGTACGACTCGCGGTCGTAGCCGATGCTGCGCACGGTGTCGCGCACGACGCGCGGGATGTCGACGTACGCCTGGGTGCTGATCTCACCGGCGACCACCACGAGCCCGGTGGTGCACATCGTCTCGCAGGCGACGCGGCTCTGCGGGTCCTGCTCGTAGATCGCATCGAGGACCGCGTCCGAGATCTGGTCCGACATCTTGTCGGGGTGGCCCTCGGTGACCGACTCGGACGTGAAGGTGAAGGAACTCACTGGCTCTCCCTGGTGGTGTCCCGTCCGAGGCGGACCGCCACGCGGTCCAGGATCACCTCGGCGAGCGACAGTTTGCTCAGGAGCGGGGTCTCGGTGACGGACCCCGATCCGTCGAACAGCATGGCACGGTTCGTGTCGACCTCGAACCCCGCGTCGGGCGCGGACACATCGTTGGCGACCATGAGGTCGACCCGCTTCGCCGCCAGCTTCTCGGCGGCGTGCTCGGCGACCCGGGTGGTCTCCGCTGCGAAGCCCACGAGCACCTGGTGGGTCTTGCGCGCCCCCAGGCCGGCGAGGATGTCCGGGGTCGGCTCGAGCACGATCTCCGGAGTGCCGCCCTGCTTCTTGATCTTCTCGGGCGCCACGACCTTCGGGCGGAAGTCGGCGACCGCGGCCGCCATCACCACGACGTGGGCGTCATCGAAGCGGGCGAGCACCTCCCGTTCCATGTCCTCGGCGGTGGCCACGGGCACGACGTCGACGCCTGCCGGCACGGTGAGCGCCGAGGTCGTGATGAGCGTGACCGCAGCACCGCGCGCCGACGCCGCCCGGGCCACGGCGTGGCCCATCCGTCCCGAGGACCGGTTGCCGATGAAGCGCACCGGGTCGATCGGCTCACGGGTGCCGCCCGCGGTCACGACGACGCGCAGGCCGGCGAGGTCGTGCCCGCGCGCGAGGATCTCCTCGGCCATGGCGACGATGCGAGCCGGATCGGCGAGGCGCCCCTCCCCCACGTCTCCGCCGGCGAGACGACCGGACTCCGGATCGCACACGTGCACCCCGCGGCGGCGCAGGGTCCCGAGGTTCTCCCGCACCGAAGGGTGCTCCCACATCTCGGTGTGCATCGCCGGGGCGACGAGCACGGGCGCTCGGGTGGCGAGCAGCGTGTTGGTCAGCAGGTCGTCGGCGATACCGGCCGCGTACCGGGCGAGCGTGTTCGCCGTGGCGGGCGCGACGACCACGAGGTCCGCGGTCTGGCCGAGGTGCGTGTGCGGGATCGCGTCGTCCGCGCCGTAGAGCGCGGTGCGGGCCGGTTCCGAGGCGAGGGCGGTGAACGTGACCGCCCCGACGAAGCGGAGCGCATCCTCGGTCAGGACCGGGACCACGTGGGCTCCGGCATCGACCATGCGACGACAGATCTCGACCGCCTTGTACGCGGCGATCCCGGCGGTGACGCCGAGGACGACCCGGCGTCCGGCGAGCGGCGAGGCCGCGCCCGCGTCGACCACGTGGATCAGCCGGCGTCCGGCGCGGGGGTCTCCCCCGCCTCCAGGGCCTCGTCGGCCTCCTCGGCGACGACCGGCTCCGGCAGGTCGCAGCTGATGATCTTGCGCTCGCGGATCTCCTCCATGGCGATCGAGAGCGGCTTGCGCGAGACCGAGGTGACCTGCGGCGGGACGATCTTGCCGAGGCCCTCGCCGAGCTGGCCGTAGTAGTCGTTGATCTCCCGGGCGCGCATCGCCGCGAGGGTGACGAGCTTGAACTTCGAGGGTTCCTGGTCGAGGAGCGCCTCGAGGTGCGGCTCCATCAGGGTGTCTCGGCGGTCGGCCATGGCGGGGTCCTCGGATCGGGCTCGGCTCGGGAGGTGGCTGCTATCCTGACC
>JBEAXD010000299.1:0-6187 GCA_041159995.1 Actinomycetota bacterium
GGCGCGCCTGGGCACGGGCCGAGGCGAGGCGGGCCACGGCGAGGATCTCGTCCTCGGAGCGACCGCCGACGTCGATCCCGTCGAGCGAGACGCCGGGCAGTGCCTCACCGCGGTGGGTCACGCGGTCGGCGAGCGCGGCGAGCACGACGACGAGGCCGATGCAGAGGATCCCGACCACCGTCCAGACCCGTTCGGCCGGTACGTGGCCGGCCCGCCGGGCCGACACGCGGTGGCGCGGGACCCCCGGGGCGTGGCGGGGTGGGCGCGGTCGGGCGGGGGGCGACGTCTCCATGGGCGCCGCTGAGGCTACAGAACGCCGCGCGCGTTCCTCCCGCGGGCCCGATCGGTGCACGCGCGCATCGTGCGGACGGCCGGGTCACGGCGGCGGGCGGCCGGATAGCCTCACGCCGGAACAGGACCGACCGACTCCCGGTGGAGGACGACCATGGCGATCGACGCCCGCGAACTCGAGCCCGCCCGACTGCGCGACATGACGACGTCGTGGCTGCGGGAGCACCTCCCGACCGGATGGATGGAGGCGGTCGACGCCGGGGCCGACGAGGAGGTGGCCCGCCTGCGGGAGGCCCAGGACTTCTCGGACTGGTGCACCCGCATGGGGGAGGCCGGCTTCGCCACGCCGACCTGGCCGGCCGAGTACGGGGCGGGCCTGTCGTTGACGCCGGGCCAGGCCAAGCACGTCAACGAGGTGCTGGGGCACTACAAGGTCTCGCGGTCCTTCAACATCATCGGCATCGGCATGGGCGGACCGACGCTGCTCACCTGGGGCTCCGAGGAGATGAAGCACCGACTCCTCAAGCCGATGGCCTGCAACCAGGAGATCTGGTGCCAGCTCTTCAGCGAGCCGGGCGCGGGCTCGGACGTCGCCGGTCTCGCCACCCGGGCGGTGCGTGACGGGGACGAGTGGGTCGTGAACGGGCAGAAGGTGTGGACGACGTTGGCGCACCTCGCGAAGTGGGGCATGCTCGTGGCCCGCACCGACCCCGACGCACCGAAGCACGCCGGCCTCTCCTACTTCATCGTGGACATGGAACAGCCCGGTGTCGAGGTCCGACCGCTGGTCCAGATCACCGGCGACGCCGAGTTCAACGAGGTCTTCTTCGCCGACGCCCGCGTGCAGGACTCCTGGCGCCTCGGGCGCGAGGGTGACGGCTGGAAGGTCGCCATCACGACGCTCATGAACGAGCGCGTCTCGCTCTCCGGGGCCGGATCGATCGGTGGTGACGCGGTCGGGGGCAGCCCGGTGCAGAAGCTCATCGACCGTCATCGCGGCACGCAGGACCCGCTCGTCCGCCAGGCCCTGGCTCAGGCCCACATCGAGTCGACCCTCATCCGCATGAACAACCTGCGCGCCGCGGCGAAGCGCAAGAGTGGCTCGGAGGCCGGCCCGGAGGGGTCGATCACGAAGTTGCAGCAGGCCGAGTTCAACCAGCGTCTCCAGAACCTCGCGCTCGATCTCGAGGGTGCCTCGGCGATCGCGTGGGAGGGGCGCAACCTCTCACGCATCGAGCGCGTCGGCCGGGTCGGTGCCGCGGCGGACTCCGCCAGCGCGGTCGCCTCGGGATTCCTCCGGGCTCAGGCGAACACGATCGAGGGCGGTACCTCCGACATCATGCGCAACATCCTCGGTGAGCGGGTGCTCGGCCTGCCGAAGGAGCCGGACGCGTCCCGTTCGATGCCGTGGAAGGACGTCCCGCGGTCGGCCTGAGGTCGCACCGTCACCTCCGGCATGGTCGATCCGCACCTGCGACTGCTCGCGATCCACGCGCACCCCGACGACGAGGCGTCGAAGGGTGCGGGCACGGTCGCGCGGTACCACGCCGAGGGTGTCCGCTCGGTGCTCGTGTGCTGCACCGGGGGTGAGGAGGGCGACATCCTCAACCCGGCCATGGACACCGCGGAGGTCCGGGAGAACCTCCACGCGGTGCGGATCGGGGAACTCGAGGCGAGCGTGGCCGTCATCGGCTACGACGCGCTGTACCTCCTCGGGTACCGGGACTCGGGCATGAAGGACTCCGAGGCCAACGCGCACCCGGACAACTTCGCCAACGCCCCCTTCGACGAGGCGGTCGAGCGCCTCGTGCGCATCATCCGCGCCGAGCGGCCGCAGGTCATCGTCACCTACGGGGACGAGCGGAAGTTCTACCCGCATCCCGACCACGTACGGGTGCACGAGATCTCGGGCCCGGCCTTCGACGCGGCCGGTGACCCCGATGCGTACCCCGACGCCGGCGCCCCGTGGACGCCGTCGAAGCTCTACTACACGGGCTGGTCGTTCCGACGGGTCAAGGCGCTGCACGATGCGTTCCTGGCCCGGGGCGAGGAGAGCCCTTACGCCGAGTGGTTCGATCGTGGCTTCAGCGAGGGGGGCGACGACCGATTCACGACGCTCGTCGACGTCGGGGACTTCCTGCACAAGCGCCGCGAGGCGCTGCTCGCGCATCGCACCCAGGTCGACCCCGACGGGTTCTGGATGCGTCTGCCCGACGACGTCGTCCGTGCCGTGTTCCCGTGGGAGGAGTTCGCACTCGCCGCCTCCCGGGTCGACACCGGGGTCGCCCCCGGCGAGCCCGAGGACGACCTCTTCGCGGGGCTGCGGGGCTGACCGGCACGGTGCGACGGCGTCGCTACCATCGGGGCCGCCCACAGCATCCCGAGGACGACGACCGAGATGGCGAAGTACCTGACCCAGGAGTGGCTCGACGAGTACCGGGCCCTGGCCGAGGGCCAGCCGGTGCGAGCGGGCGCCACGGCCACCGTGCAGTACGTCATCACCGACGGCCCCGACGGCACCGTGTCGTACCACTGGACCGTGATCGATGGTCGGCTCGTCGACGCACAGCTCGGCACCCTGCCGGATCCCGACTTCACATGGACCGCGACCTACGAGACCCAGGTGGCCATCCAGCGCGGGGAGCTCGACGCCAACACGGCGTTCATGCGCAACCGGGCGACGGTGACCGGGAACATGGCGCAGTTCATCCGGTTGCTGCCCATCACCGGGTCGCCGGAGTTCGCGGCGCTGCTCGCGCACCTGCGTGCCGCGACCGAGTTCTGAGCGGAGTTCCGCGCAGGAGCGCTCGGCTCAGCCGGCGCGCTGCAGCTCTCGGAGCTGCCGGTACCCGATGAGGGTCGCACCGGTGCTCGCCACGAGATCCCGGAACGCTGCGTCGGTGCACACGCTCACGTGATCGCGCACACGTCCGGCCCAATCGGGGTGGGAGGACCGGAGCTCATCGGTGTCGACGGCGGGGTGGAAGTAGACCTCGGTGACTCCGGGCCGCAGGTCGGTGAGCGTCCGGTCGATCGCGTCCCGTTGACCGACCGGCGTGTACACGAAGTGGTCCGGGAACACGATCCCCTCCTCCTCGGCGAGTCGGCGGAAGGGGAAGCCGAGTGCCGCCTCGGCGGCCCCACCGGCCATCCGCAGCGGCAGTCCGAACTCGACCGCGAGCTCGAGGTACACGTCGAAGAACGCGGGGCGCAGTTGGAGCGTGCCCATGTGTGAGTCGAGGTGGCTCACGTCGAAGCCCCAGTAGATCGCCCGCTCGATCTGGGCCCGGCACTCCTTGCGCACCTCGTCGAGGTCCGCGTGATCCCAGACGTCCTCGAGCGTGCGCGGGAATCCGCCGTCGCCGTCGAGCAGGCTCGGCGAGCGGGTGATCGGGCCCCAGCGGTAGGTCTCCCACTCGCTGGTGAGGGTCAGGTGCACGCCGATGTCCTCACCCCGGTACCCGGAGGCGGCATCGCGGGACCACGGGCACGGCACCATGAGGGTGGCGCTCGTCGCCACGCCATCACGCAGGGCCTCGTAGATCGCGACGTTCGCCGCTCGCGTCGACCCGAGGTCGTCGCAGTTGATGATGAGCAACTTCGCGTCGGGTGCGTACCCGAGGCGCTCGGCGAGGGTCGTCACGGTGCCGATGCTACCCAGCGCCGGGGCGGCGGGGACCCGGTCACCCGCCGAAGCGGTCGGTGAGGACGCGCCCCGCGCGCTCCACCGTCGAGGGCGGCATCGTCGGCATGTTCACGATGAGGTCGTCGATCCCGGCGTCGATGACGGCGGCCACCTTGTCGATGACGGTCGCCTCGTCGCCCACGATGAAGGTGTGGTCGAACTCGTCGCCGGCCGCCGGTCGGAGCAGGCTCTCGATGCCCGCAGCCTCCTCGGCGGTCTCGGTGAGGAACACCGTGCCACCCCAGGTTCGGCGGACCTCGGCCGGATCGCGCCCGACCTCGGCGCAGTGTCGATCGATGACCGCCATCTTGTGGCGGATCATGTCGGGGTCGCCGTGCACGTTGCACGCGTCCGCGTACTGGGCGACGAGTCGGAGGGTCCGCCTCTCGCCCCCGCCCCCGACGAGGATCGGGATGTCGCCGCGCAGCGGGCGGGGCAGGTTGTACGCCTGCTCGATGCGGTAGTGCTCACCGGTGAACGACGGGGTCTCCTCGGTGAACATGGCCCGGCAGATCTGCAGCGCCTCCTCGAGCATGTCGAGGCGGACGCCGTCCCGTGGATAGTCGAATCCGAGACCGACGTGCTCGACGTCGTACCAGGCCGCGCCGAGACCGCAGATCGCCCGGCCCTTCGAGATGATGTCGAGGGTCGTCGCCATCTTCGCGACGAGTGCGGGATTCCGGTAGGTGACGCCCGTGACGAGGGTGCCGAGTTGCACGCGCTCGGTGCGCGCGGCCAGCGCGGCGAGGAGTGTCCAGCCCTCGAGGATGGGATGCGTCGGCCCGCCGAGCGGCGGCAACTGCCAGAAGTGGTCCATGACCCAGACGCTGGCCCAGCCGCTGCGCTCGGCGGCGGTCGCGAGTTCGAGGATCCGGTCGAACGTGTCGGCCGGCTCGGCTCCGGGGAACTCGTGGCCCGGGATCTGGAAGCCGAAACCCATGGGTCAGACCCTCTCGATGATCGTTCCGGTGCCCAGGCCACCGCCGCAGCACATCGTGATGAGGCCGAACCGGCCATCGGTGCGCTCGAGTTCATGGAGCGCGGAGGTGATGAGGCGGGCGCCCGTGGCCCCGACCGGGTGGCCGAGCGCGATCGCGCCGCCGTTCGGGTTCACCCGGTCCATGTCGGGGCGGTGCTCCGCCGCCCATGCGAGCACCACGCTCGCGAACGCCTCGTTGATCTCGACCGTGTCCATGTCGGCCATCGTGAGACCGGTGCGCTCGAAGAGCCGGGCGGTGGCGTCGATCGGTCCCGTGAGCATGAGCACCGGATCGACGCCCACCAGGCATTGGTCGACGATGCGGGCCCGAGGTCGGAGGCCGAGTTCCTGTGCCCGCTTCGCGGTCATGAGGATGACGGCTGCAGCGCCGTCGGTGATCTGGGACGACGAGCCGGCCGTGTGCACGCCGTCCTCACGAGCCACGGGCTTGAGGGTCGCGAGCTTCTCGAGGGTGGTCTCGCGCAGGCCCTCGTCCCGGCTCACGGTGTGCGTGGTCTCGGCGGCCGAACCGTCCTCGTTGCGGTCGGGGGCCTCGATGGCCACGACCTCCCGCTCGAACCGGCCCTCGGCCCACGCGGTCGCGGCACGGGTCTGGGACGCGAGGCCGAACTCGTCGCAGGCCTGCCGGCTGATGCCCCAGCGGTCGGCGATGCGCTCGGCGCCCTCGAACTGACTCGTGTACTCGTACTGGGCGAAGTAGGCCTTGCTCACCGGACGACCGAAGTCGCCGCGCACGGCCGCTCCGAGGGGGAGGCGGGACATGGACTCGACCCCGCAGGCCATGATCGTGTCGACGACCCCGCTCCGCACGAACGCCGTCGCCATGTTCGTGGCCTGCTGTGAGGATCCGCACTGTGCGTCGACGGTCGTCGCGGCGACCTCGAGCGGGAGTCCGGCGGTGAGCCACGCGGTGCGAGCGATGTTGAAGGTCTGCTCGCCGACCTGGCTCACGCAGCCGCCGACGACCTGACCGATCTCGAGCGGATCGATGCCGGCCCGACGGACCGCCTCGGCCTGCACCGCACCGAGGAGCACCGAGGGGTGCACCGTGGACAGTCCGCCGTTGCGCTTGCCGAGCGGGGAGCGGACGGCCTCGACGATGACGACGTCGTGGTCGGAGAGCGCCATGGTGGTGAGCCTTTCGTGGGAGGAGCGGAGTGCTCCCTCGGCGCGTGGGCGTCGGGATGGTCGCCCCGCGGCGGGATCCGGTG
>JBEAXD010000002.1:0-10627 GCA_041159995.1 Actinomycetota bacterium
GCGAACGCCTCGGTCGCCGAGATCCGGGAGATGGGGCGCGGGGCGGTGGCGATCAGGGCCGACGTGGCCGACCCGGCGGACTGCGAGCGGGCCGCCGCGGAGGCGGCCGCGGCGCTCGGCGTCGTCGGCATCCTCGTGGCGAACGCCGGCGTCGCCAGCCGCGGGCAGCGGGTGACCGACACCGAGCCGGAGGAGGTCGAACGGCTGCTGCGGACGCACGCGCTCGGCGGGATGGTCCTCGCCAAGCACGTCGTCCCCGCGATGCGTGCCCTGGCGCGCGGCGACGTGGTGTTCATCTCGAGCGTGGCGACCACGCACATGCCCGCCCTCGGAGCGCCCTACAACATGGCGAAGGCGGCGCAGGAGGCTCTCGCCTGGTCGCTGGCCAAGGAGGAGCGGTCCCACGGCATCCACGTCAACGTCGTGGCCCCGGGCCTCGTCCGCACGGAGATGGGTCGTCGCCTGGTGCGGGGGGCGATGGGCGTCGAGGACATCGGGACGCTGGACGGCGGATCACCGTTCGGACACGTCTGCACACCCGAGGAGGTCGCCGAGGTCGTCCGGTTCCTCGTCTCGGATGCCGGGTCGTACGTGAACGCACAGCGGATCGTGGTGGACGGCGGGTCGTTCTGATCCGGTGGCGTCAGATCGTCAGTCGGAGGAGTTCCGCGGCCTCCGGGGTGTCACGGCGGTTCGCGAAACTCCGATGGTCGGCAAGACCCGTCGGACCGATCGCTCCGGAGAACCGGTCGAACGGCACGGTGACGACGCGCCCGTCGTTCGCCCGGCCGTAGGCGCCGAACAGACCCTCGGGCAGGACGCGCCCGAGCGGCGCGACGAGCAACGGCGGTCGCCCGGTATCGAGGTGCTCGAGGGTCCTCGCCACGTCGGGCCCGAGCAGCACCCTCCCGGCCCCGGCGGCCGCGACCGGCACGAGCACGACCTGCGGATCGAGCGCGGTCGCCCCGACCGCATCGACCACCCGAGCTCCGATCTCCGACCGTCGCAGCGCGACGCTCAACGCGGTGTCCTCACCGGTCCGTACCGCCACGACCTCCAGATCGGGGCGGGTCCGGGCCAGCACCTCGATCGTGTCGTCCCATCCGAGGGAGAGCACCGGTCCGTCCGGACTCCCGACGGCCGCGTCCACCCGCGACGGCGTGGCGTCGAGCTCGAGGCGGTCCCAGGCGTCCCAGGCCGCATCCGCCGGATCGATGGCCGTGGCGACGCGGGCACACACCCACCAGAGCCGCGCGGATCGGGGGTGGTGCACGAGCAGCCGACGGCACGCCATGACGAGCCCCGCAGGGTCCTCATCGAATCCGGCGAGGCACTGGATCGATTCCGCGAGCAGGGACCACTCGTCCAGCCCGTCGGACCAGCGGACGGCAGCACGGAGCCGCTCGAAGGGCTGCACCGCCGCGTCGACGTCGGGCTCAGCCCGGCGTCGGCTCCTTCGGCAACCCGAGGACTCGCTCGCCGACGATGTTGCGCATGACCTCGTCCGAGCCACCGGCGATGCGCATGCCGGGGGTGCCGAGGACGAACTCGCTCCAGGCGTACGTCCCCCACTCGCCGCCGTCCGCCGTGAGGCGCGGCCCGAGCATCTCCCCGAGCAGTTGCGAGGTGCGGGTCAGGTTCTCGGTGAGCGCGAGTTTGCCGATCGACATCTCGGGGCCCGGCAGCTGGCCGGCCTGGATCTTCGCCGACGCACGGAGGTTCGTGTAGCGGGCGACGGCGCCGCGGATGTAGATGTCGGCGAGGCCCTGCCGGACGATGGGATCGTCGTCGACCTCGAGGAACCGCGCGAGCCCGAGCAGGCGAGCCATGCTCATGGTCCCTGCACCACCGCCACCGCCGCCGATGGACGCCCGCTCGTTCATGAGGGTCGTCAGCGCCACGGTCCAGCCACCGTCGACATCGCCGAGCCGATGCGAGTCGGGGATGCGGACCTCATCGAAGAACACCTCGTTGAACGCGGCACCACCGGTCATCTGCCGGAGCGGCCGGACCTCGACGCCGGGCGCGTGCATGTCGACCACGAACATCGTCATGCCGCGGTGCTTCGGCTTGTCGGGGTCGGTCCGGGTGATGACCTCTCCGATGTCGGAGTAGTGCGCACCGGAGGTCCAGACCTTCTGCCCGGTCACGACCCACTCGTCGCCGTCCCGCACCGCGCGGGTCTGGATCCCGGCGAGGTCGGAACCGGCGACCGGCTCGGAGAACAGCTGGCAGCCGACGATGTCCCCGCGCCACATGCGGCGGAGGTATGCGTCCTTCACCTCCGGGGTCGCGTGGGCGAGGATCGTCGGCGCGACCATGCCGAGTCCGATGCCGAACTGGCTCTGGTTCGGCATCGAGTACCTCGACGCGACCTCCCGGTAGGCGCGGTCGAACTCCCGTCCCAGACCGGCGCCGCCGTACTCCTCAGGTCCGGTGATCCAGCCGAAACCTGCGTCGAACTCCTTCGACTTCCACTCCTTGGCCGCGGCGAGGTCGTGGGCCTCCTGCTCGGCGGACTTCTCCTCGAGCACACCGACCCGTTCGCTGCCCTCACCCCAGACGAAGGTCTCCTCGCCCCGCCGTTCGAGGTTCGCGTCGAGGAACGCGCGGGCCTCGGCCTGGAAGTTCTCGATCGATCGGGTCATGGCGTCCTCCTCGGGTCGTCCTCGGATGGTACCGGGGCCTCCGGGCGATCCGGCGCGAGCAGTGCCCCGAGCGATTCGACGGCGCGCGCCGCCGGGAGCGCATCGAGGTCACCGTCGATCCTGATCCCACCACCGGCGATCGCCTGCTGGGCGTTGCCGATCCCATCGGCGATGCGCTCGGCGCTCGTGCGATCGAGGTGGATCACCACATCGCCGGTGACGCCGCCCTCGACCGTGATCCGCCCGTCGCCGAGGCACACGGTCCACGCCTCGCCACCCTCGATCGAGACCGAGAACCGCGCCACGAGGTCGGCCGGCACCGCACCGTCCGGGATCAGGGCGGCTCGGGCTCGGAGGGTCTCCACATCGGGAACGGGCACGCCCGGACGATACCCAGCCGAGGGCCGGGAACTCGGCGTGAGCATCCGTGACGACGGGGCCGATCGCCGTAGTCTGCAGCGGTGCCCACGCCGCCGTCGCCCGGAACCCATCTCCCCGTCCCGGAGAGCCTGCTCGAGGTGGGGCGAGCGGCGGAGGCCCGCGTCGCCGAACTCCTCCGAGCCGAGATCGCGCGGTGGACCGACGTGGACCCCGATCTCCGGGAACCGCTCGAGGCTCTGCTCGAACTCGTCCGCGCCGGCGGGAAGCGCCTGCGGCCCGCGTTCTGCCACTGGGCCTACATCGGAGCGGGCGGCGAGGGGTCCGACGACCTCGTCGTGGATGCGGGCGCGGCCCTCGAACTCCTCCACACCTTCGCACTGATCCACGACGACATCATGGACGGGTCGGATCGCCGACGCGGACTCCCGGCGATCCACCGGCGGTTCATGGCCCGCCACGGCGAGGCCGGTTGGAACGGCGAGGACCGACGCTTCGGCGAGGGGGCAGCGATCCTCATCGGGGATTTCGCGTTCGTCTACGCGGACATCCTCATGACCGGTGCGCCCGAGGTGGCGAGACGCCTCTTCGACGAACTCCGGGTCGAGCTGTGCGTCGGGCAGTACCTCGACCTGCTCGGTACCGCGTCGGGCGGCCGCGACGCGGAGCGGGCTCGGCGCATCGAGTGGTACAAGTCGGGCAAGTACACGGTCGAGCGTCCTCTCCACCTCGGTGCGGCGCTGGCCGGCCGGTTCGACGACCTCGCTGAGGATCTGTCGGCCTTCGGGTTGCCACTCGGCGAGGCGTTCCAGATGCGCGACGATCTGCTGGGCGTGTTCGGTGATGCGTCGGTCACCGGGAAGCCCGTGGGGGATGACCTGCGGGAGGGCAAGCTCACGCCGCTCGTCGCCTACGCCTCCCGCAACGCGGACCGTGAGGCGACGGCACTGCTCGATCGCATCGGATCACCGGATCTCGCAGACGACGAGGTCACCGCCCTGTGCGACCTGCTGGTGTCCAGCGGTGCGGTGGACGAGGTCGAACGATCGATCCAGCGACTCGTCGACGAGTCGATGACCGCGCTCCACCGTGCCGACATCTCCGATGACGCCCGCCACGCACTCGCCGAGCTCGGCAACTTCGTGGCCTGGCGGGATCGCTGATCCGCCGTGCGAGTCGTCGTCATCGGAGCGGGCCTCGGCGGCCTGTCGGCGGCGTGCCACCTGGCGGGTCGTGAGCACGACGTCACGGTGGTCGAGCGCGCCGCGATCCCGGGCGGCCGCGCCGGGGTCATCGAGGCCGCCGGGTACCGGATGGACACCGGCCCGTGCGTCATGACGATGCCCGGTCTGCTGCGGGACGTGTTCGCGGCAGCCGGCGCCGACATGGACGACCACGTGACCCTCCGTCCCGTGGATCCGATGTACCGGGCCGTCTACCCGGACGGTTCGTCGCTGCGGGTCCGCCATGGTCGTGAGGCGATGACCGAGGAGATCCGCGCCGTCTGCGGACCCGATGAGGCCGCGGCGTTCGGGCCGTTCTGCGACTGGCTCGCCGAGCTCTACCGCCTCGAGATGCCCGATTTCATCGACCGCAACTTCGATTCGCCCCTCGATTACATGACCCGCCTCGGCACGCTGGTCCGGATCATCCGCATGGGCGGCCTGCGCAGCGTCCACCGCAAGGTCGCCTCGTTCTTCGCGGACGAGCGGCTGCACAAGCTGTTCTCCTTCCAGGCCATGTACGCGGGCCTCTCGCCCTTCGACGCCCTCGCCATCTACTGCGTGATCACGTACATGGACAGCGTGGAGGGTGTGTTCTTCCCCGACGGCGGGATGCACCGGATGGCCACGGGGCTGGAGGCGGCAGCGACGGCCGCCGGGGCACGGTTCCTGTACGGCACCGCGGTCGAACGGATCGAGGTGTCCCGGGCGGGCGGCACCCTGGGCGTCCACCTCGCCGACGGCACCTTCATCCCGGCGGACGCGGTGGTCGCGAACCCGGACCTCCCGATCGCGTACCGGGACCTCCTCGACGTCCCGACGCCCCGCGTCGCCGCCCGCGGTCGGTACTCGCCGTCCTGCATGCTCTGGCTCGCCGGCGTGCGGGGCACCGTGCCCGAGGACGCGACGCACCACAACATCCACTTCGGCTCCGAATGGAAGGGCGCGTTCACCGACCTCCTCGATCGCGGAACGACGATGCGCGACCCCTCGATCCTCGTGACGGCGCCCTCCCTGTCCGATCCCTCGATGGCACCGGCCGGCGGGACCTCGCTCTACGTGCTCGAACCGGCGCCCAACCTCGACGGCTCCGTCGACTGGCGGGGGGAACGGACCCGCCGGCGGGACGACCTCGTGGCGCGGGTCGGTGCGCTCGGCTACCCGGTGGACGTCGAGGTCGAGGAGTACCTCGACCCGATCGACTGGGCCGAGCAGGGCATGGAACGCGGGACCCCGTTCGCGCTCGCCCACACGTTCTTCCAGACCGGCGCGTTCCGCGCCGGCAACCGGGACCGACGGATCCCCGGCGTGTTCTTCACCGGATCGAGCACCACCCCGGGCGTGGGGGTTCCGATGGTCCTCATCTCGGGCCGACTGGCCGCCGAGCGGGTCCGAGCCTGGGAACGCGAGCGACGGTGACCGGGACGACGCTCGACGCCTCGTACGCACGGTGTCGGGAGCTCAACCGTGCCTACGGCACCACCTACTACGCGTCGACGTTCCTGCTCCCGCGGGCCAAGCGGCCGCACGTCCACGCGCTCTACGGGTTCTGTCGGTACGCCGACGACATCGTCGACGACATGGGACCGGCGCCGATCTCGGAGCGCGCCGCCGCGCTCGCCGACTTCGGGGACCGCTTCGCCCGCGACCTCGCGGCGGGGGATTCCGACGACCTCGTGCTCAAAGCCGTCGTCGACACCGTCCGCCGGTTCGACATCGGCTTCGACTGCTTCCGGCGGTTCCTGCACTCCATGACCATGGATCTGACGATCAGCACCTACGAGACCTTCGCGGATCTCATGGAGTACATGGACGGATCCGCTGCGGTCATCGGCGAGATGATGCTGCCGATCCTCGATCCATCCGATCTCGTGGCGGCGACCGGGCCGGCACGGGACCTCGGGATCGCGTTCCAGCTGACGAACTTCCTGCGCGACGTCGGCGAGGACCTCGACCGGGATCGCGTCTACCTCCCGCAGGAGGACCTCCGCCGGTTCGGGGTCGATCCGCATGATCGTCGCGTCGACGGCGCCTGGCGGGCGCTCATGGCGTTCGAGATCGCTCGGACCCGGGAGTTCTACGCATCGTCCGTGGCGGGCCGGGCGTTCCTGCCGCCGGCGTCGGCCCGCTGCATCAGGGTGGCCCACGACATGTACGGCGCCATCCTCGGGCGGATCGAGGCGAACGGCGACGACGTCTTCACCCGCCGGGCCCGGGTCCCGACCGCTCGTCGGGTCGGGATGGTCGCCGGGGCCTACCTGACGCGGGCCTGACCCAGGGGCCGGGCGACCGGATCGGCGGCTGCCGGGTCGGCACCATCGCGGTCACGCAGGCGTCGCGGCACGACCGGGGCCAGGAACCCGTACGGCGCGTCGTTGAACCGATGGTGGATGGCGTGCGCCCGACGCCACGGGTCGAGGAGTCGGCCCGGGGTCCGCAGGGGCAGCCGACCGTGGATCGCCACGTCGTGCAGCAGCGTGTAGGCCGCCCCGTACGCGGTCACACCGATCCCGACGGGGACCAGCACGCCCACGCCACCGAACACCCCGACGCAGAGCACCCCGATCGTGACGGCCGAGAAGACCACCGGGTACAGGTCGTTCGCCTCGAACCGACCGGTCGACGGACGGTGGTGGCTCCGATGCCAACCCCAGCCGCCTCCGTGCATCACGAGACGGTGGACCACCGTCGTGACGGGTTCCATCACGACGAAGACGGCGATGGCCAGCAGCACCGGACCCATGGCCGTCACGTTACCGGTCGGCGGCCTCGGAATCGGTTCCGGCGCGGTCCCAGAGCACCATCGTCAGGGTGAGCATGGAGAACCCGAAGAGGAAGTCCTCGATCGGGATGTCCCACGGGAACCGGATCCCGAGGTTGAACCGGCCGTCGTAGATGACGATCGGTGCCGAGAGTTTCGTGAGCCAGCCGTTCACGAGGATCATGAACCCGTAGCAGATCCCCATGGCGATCCAGTAGGCCGGGTCGCGGAACAGCCCGGTACGGAACACCCGCAGTTCGAGCAGGACGACGGCGCCCACCGAGACGGCGGCGAGGATCGTGTACTCAGGCACCGTCGCGTCGCCGATCCGAGAGGAGCGTGA
Organism: Actinomycetota bacterium; assembly: GCA_041159995.1. GTDB lineage: Bacteria > Actinomycetota > Acidimicrobiia > IMCC26256 > IMCC26256 > IMCC26256. The sequence goes on from JBEAXD010000002.1 coordinate 7,354, forward strand.
GGATGCGCCGCACCGTGTCGAGGCTGAGGAGCCCGCAGATCGGGATCACGATGAAGAACACCACCTCCTCGAGCGGCACGCGCCCGGGGAGGAGGATGCCGGTCGTGAACCGTTCCGAGAAGGTCCAGTGGTCCCGGGCGATGACGATCAGGTCCCAGGCCACGAACACCATGAGCATCGGCCAGAGCGCCCGCCAGAGGCGCCGCGGCGACCGGTAGACACGAGCTCCGAGGACGACCTCGAGCGGCAGGGTGATGAGCAGGCACGCGCCCATGAGGAGGAGGTACTGCGCTCGGTCCATCGGTCGGGGATGTTGCCACGCCAACCGGTACGATCCGGACCCGATGGATGCCGGGGCCCAGTGGGCGATCGAGGTCGCGGGGCTCGAGAAGACCTACGGGGATCGCCGGGCGGTCGACGGCATCTCCCTCCGGGTCGCCCCCGGCGAGGTGTTCGGCATCCTCGGACCCAATGGGGCCGGGAAGACGACCACCGTCGAGGTCCTCGAGGGCTACCGGCGAGCCGACGGCGGGGCGGTCCGCGTCCTCGGCCTCGACCCCTGGACCGAGGGCGAGAGGCTGCGGCCCCGGATCGGGGTCATGCTCCAGTCGGGTGGCTTGTCCCCGGGCCTGCGGACCATCGAGACCCTGCGGCTCTACACGGCCTTCTACGACGGCGCCGACGATCCGGAACGGCTCCTCGCACTGGTCGGGCTGACCGACGCCGCTCGCACGCTCGTGCGCCGGCTCTCGGGCGGTCAGTACCAGCGGCTCTCCCTGGCCCTCGCGCTCGTCGGTCGGCCCGAGGTGCTCTTCCTCGACGAACCGACCGCCGGGATGGACCCGAGGGCTCGTGCCGCGACCTGGGACCTCATCCGAGCCCTGCGCGACGGCGGGACGACGATCGTCCTCACCACGCACTACCTCGACGAGGCCGAGTCCCTCTGCGACCGCATCGTCATCGTCGATCACGGGCGGGTGGTCGCCGCCGGCACACCCGATGAGCTCACGGGGGCTGCGCCGCGCCACGAGATCCGCTTCAGCAGCCGGACCGGACTCGACCTCGTTGCGTTGGCGGACGCGGTGGGGGTGACGGTTGCGGACTGCTCGGCGGATGCGGGGGAGTACCGGATCGCGGCGCCGTCGGACGCGCGCCGGGTCGGTGATCTCGCAGCACACCTGCTCAGGATCGACGCGCCCCTCGACTCGCTCAGCACGGGTCGCACGACCCTCGAGGACGTCTTCCTCCAGCTGACCGAGGAGGACGGGTGAACCGACGCGCCGTCCTCGCGCAGGCCCGCTCGGAGACGACCCTCGGGTTGCGCCGGGGCGAGAGCCTCGTGGTCACCATCGGGATCCCGGTCGGCGTGCTGCTGTTCTTCGGTCGGGTGAGCCAGCCGACGGTCGACGGTGATCCGCTCGCGTTCCTGGTCCCCGGCGTCCTGGCGCTCGCCGTGATGTCGAGCGCCATGGTGAGTCTGGGCATCGGCACGGGCTTCGACCGCCGGTTCGGTGTGCTGAAGCGGCTCGGTTCGACCCCACTCGGACGCCCCGGTCTCCTCGCGGCGAAGACGCTCTACGTCCTCGCCGTCGAGGTCATCCAGATCACCGTGCTCCTCGTCGTGGCGGTCGCGATCGGGTGGGAGCCGGCCGGGGGCATCCCGCTCGCGATCCTGTTCCTGCTGCTCGGCACCATCGCGTTCGCCGGACTCGGGATGCTCATGGCCGGGACCCTGCGCGCCGAGGCGAACCTCGCGCTCGCCAACGGCCTCTACCTCGTCCTGCTCTTCCTCGGCGGCATGGCCTACCCGTTGTCCCGGCTGCCCGGAGGGGTGCAGGCGGTCGCCAACCTGCTCCCGGCCGCCGCCCTCGCCGAGAGCGTGCGGGGCGCGCTCGCCGACCCGATGGACGTGCCGCTGCGAGCCGTGGCCGTGCTCCTCGTCTGGGCGACGGTCCTGCCGCTGCTCGCGGCTCGGCTCTTCCGCTGGGAGGAGTGAGGGTCAGCTCCCGAGCACGCCCGCGACCGCCGCATCGAGCGCGGCCTCCGAGGGCCTGCCGTACCACCGACGGAGGATCGAACCGTCCGGCGCGATGAGGACGGTCTGCGGCGCCGCTCGCACGCCGTACGCCTGCGCCGCCGCGCCATCGACGTCGTGGCCCATCTCCCATCGGGCGTCCTCCCGCCGGACGAACCGTCGGGCGTCCGATCGGGTGTCACGGAAGGTGACCCCGACGACGCGGAGGTCCGGACCGTAGCGGTCGTCGAGCCGGGCCAGGACCGGGAACTCGCGGCGGCACGGGATGCACCAGGAGGCCCAGAAGTTCAGCAGGACCGGTCGGCCCGGTCCGCCGCCGACGCGCACCCGGCCCACACCGTCGAGGGCCGGGAGGTCGATACCGGGAGCCGGGTCACCGACCTCGGCGACGCCCGGTTCCGCCGGACGCAGATCGGCCGTCGTCGGGGTCGGAGGGACCCGGGACGCGGTGGTCGGCACGGACGGGTCCGGGTCCGGTCGTCCCGCGTCCAGCGCGGCGAGGACGGCCCAGAGCACGAACGCCGCACCCAGGATCGCCGTCACGATGAGCAGGGGCCGCCGGCCGCCCACGGCTCAACCCAGCGCGCTGCGGACGAGCACGTCGATCGCGACCGCAGCGAAGAGCAGAGCGAGGTACGTGTTCGAGAAGGTGAAGAACCGGATGGCGCGGTCGGGATCCATCCCCCGGCCGAGCCGGAACGCGGCGAGCGCGAACCAGACGCCGAGCACGATCGCGGCCACCGTGTAGATCCAGCCGACGTCGGCGACGAACGGCAGTGCGAGGGTCGAGAGCACGACGAGCACCGAGTAGAGCGCGATCTGGCGGCCAGCCGCCCGGAGGCCCCGCACGACCGGGAGCATCGGGATGCCGGCGCGCTCGTAGTCGTCCCGGTAGCGGACCGCCAACGCCCAGAAGTGGGGCGGGGTCCACAGGAAGATGACCGTGAACAGGACCCAGGCGGGTGCGGCGAGTGATCCGGTCACCGCGGCCCACCCCACGAGGACGGGCACCGCGCCGGCGGCCCCGCCGATGACGATGTTCTGGGGGCTCCGGGGCTTGAGCCAGATCGTGTAGACGAAGACGTAGAAGAGCGTGGCGCTCACGGCGAGCACAGCGGCGAGCAGGTTCGCTGCGATGGCGAGCCAGAGGAAGGCGAGGACCTCGAGCACGAGGCCGAAGACAAGGGCGGCGACCGGCGAGACCTCGCCCATGGGCAGCGGCCGGGCGTGGGTCCGCTG
>JBEAXD010000106.1:0-8834 GCA_041159995.1 Actinomycetota bacterium
GCCGTCGTGTTCGCCGGCGAGGTGGCGCTCTCGAACCCGACCCTCCCGGTCGGCGGGTCGACCCGCACCGCGAACCGACCCCGGGTCGATCCGGCCGACGGCGAGCTGGCGTGTTCGTTCGAGATCACCGGGGTCCCGGAGGGCGGGACGGAGCGCGTGCCGATCAACGAGTCGGACCTCACCGTCGATGTGACCGAGGTGCTGCGGGCGGGCACGGCGCTGCCGGCGACCGGAGCCGACGGCGACCGGACCCTCGTCGTCATCGGCCTCGGAGCACTGCTCAGCGGTCTCGCGTCCCTGGCGTTCGCGCGCCGCCGCACCCCACTCGCCTGATCCGACCCGGTGTGCCGCGGCGACCGGGACCTGCTGGAATGCGGAGGCCATCGGGGCGAGCACGGGGAGCGGCACGGTGAGATTGGTGGATCCCGGACAGGTCGAGTCGGTCGTCGGCGGACTGCTCGGTGCGATCGACGTCGACGGCGGCGGGACCGAGGAGCAACTCGGCATCCTGCGCGCCCTCACGACCCACGTCTGGGCCCGGCCCGACCTCGACCTCGCGGCGGTGACCCCGCTCGGCCCGTCCGAGGTGGCCGCGTCGATCGGTGGCACCGACGCCGTGCGCCGGTTCCACTACCTGCTCGTCCTGCTCGAACTCTGCCGCCATCCGCTCACGGAGGCGCAGGACGAGCGGGTCCGCGCGTACGCCGACGCCCTCGCGCTCGACAGCATCGGGCTCGAGTTCTGCCGGGACCTCGTGGCGGAGGGCGTCGAGACGGCGCGGGCCGACCACGACCGGTTCGAGGTGAACCTCGCGACGGCGCAACGCGAACCGCAGCTGCGGACGAGCACCATGCGGGACGACGCGACCGACCCGGAACTCGTGGCACGGATCATGGCGTTCGAGCGGTTGCCCGAGGACACGCTCGGGTTCGCGCTCACCCGGTTCTACGCCGACCACGGCCTGGATGTACCCGGCGCGACCTCCAGCACGTTCAACTACATCTTCGTGGCGCACGACATGAACCACGTGATCGCCGGATACGACCCGATCGCCGCGGGGGAGATGGCGCTCGGCGCGTTCCAGATGGGCATGAACGACTCGGAGGTGTCCTGGATCCTCTGCCTCACGAACCTCGCGATCCACGAGGCCGGGGTGATCCAGCTGGGGGACATCGCGCCCAAGCACGCCACGCTCTCGCGGCCCGGGGTCGCCGACATGTTCGCGCGGGCGATGGCGCGGGGCGTCGCGACCACGGGCGACTTCGCGGCGGCGGACCACCTCGCGCTGGCCGACCGCCCGCTCGAGGAGGTGCGGGCGACCTACGGCGTCCCGCCGATCGCCTGAGTCAGTCGTCCTCGACGTCGTCCGCGCCGGTGGTGTCGTGACCGGCGGCGGCGAGGCGGGCGAGGAGCGCGTCGCGCGGACTCTCGCCGGGGCCGCGCGCCCGGTCGTTCGCGACGCGCCACCCGTGGCGTGAGGAGTAGATGAGCGGAGCCTCCTTGAGTCGGCCGTAGCCGTACTCGGTGACCCGGGCGAACAGCAGCTCGTGGTCGGCCATCGGCTTCGTCTCGAAGATCTCGCAGTGGATCCACGCGAGGGCGTCGACCACGACCGGGTGCCCGTCGACCTCGGTGAGGTACTCCGTGGCGATGTGGTGGAACCGGCGTCCCGGGTACGAGAAGTACTGACCGATGTCCACCTGATCGCCCGCGAGGAACGACACGGTGAACGCACCGCTCGCGACCATGAGCGGGTACGTGTCGTGCTTCGGGGAGACGCTCGCCATCACGATCGGCTCCTCGAAGGAGATCTGGCTCACCCAGTGCGAGGTGTAGGCACGGGTGACGCCCCCGTGGGTCGCCGCCACGACCTCCACCCCCTTGGCGGCCTGGCCGAGGGCCCGCTTGAGCTTGGGATCGATCATGGCGCCATCGTCCCCCGTCCGCGCCGCGGTCGTGGCATCGTGGCGGACGTGCGAGCACTGGTGCAGCGGGTCCGGCGGGCCTCGGTGACGGTCGAGGGCGAGGTCGTCGGGTCGATCGGGGCGGGTCTGTGCGTGCTCGTCGGGATCACCCACGGCGACGACGTCGCCGCCGCCGATCGGCTCGCCACGAAGGTGTGGAACCTGCGCTGCTTCGACGACGAGGCCGGGGCGATGAACCGGTCGATCGCCGAGGTCGGTGGGGAGGTGCTCGTGGTGAGCCAGTTCACGCTCTACGGCGACACCCGCAAGGGGCGACGGCCGTCGTACGTCGACGCCGCGGGGCCCGAGCAGGCCGAGCCGCTCTGCGACGCGTTCGTCGAACGCCTGCGTGCGCTCGGTGCCCGGGTCGCGACCGGTCGGTTCCGGACCCACATGGAGGTCGAGCTCGTCAACGACGGACCCGTCACCCTCGCCCTCGAGGTCTGACGCGGGTCCATCCCGGCCGTGTCCCGGGGCGCCGGTACGCTCGCCGTCCCATGCCGGATTCCCAGGACCACCCGCTCCTCGCCGGGCTCAACCCCGTCCAGCGTGAGGCGGTCACGGCGCCCGACGGCCCGCTGCTCGTCATCGCGGGGGCCGGCTCCGGCAAGACCCGCGTCCTCACGCACCGCATCGGATGGCTGCTCGCCGAGCACGGGGTGCGCCGGGGCGAGATCATCGCGATCACCTTCACGAACAAGGCCGCGGCCGAGATGCGGGAGCGGGTCGTCGAACTCGTGGGCCCGGAGGCCGCACGCATGTGGGTCTCGACCTTCCACTCCTCCTGCGCCCGCATGCTCCGGCAGGACGCAGGGCTACTCGGGTACCGCAAGGAGTTCTCGATCTACGACCAGGCCGACGCCGTGCGCCTCGTCGACTACGTGCGCCGTGACCTCGACCTCGATCCGAAGCGGTTCACCGCCCGCGCCCTGGCCAACCGCATCTCGGGGTGGAAGAACGACCTCGTCGGGGTGAGCGCGGCCAAGGACGCCGCCGACAACGCGATCGATCTGCGCATCGCGGACGTCTACGCGGAGTACCAGGCCCGCCTGGCCCAGGCCTCGGCCGTCGACTTCGACGACCTGCTCCTGCTCGTGGTGCGGTTGTTCCGTGAGCACCCGGAGGCCCTCGGCCGCTGGCGCCACCGGTTCCGCCACGTCCTCGTCGACGAGTTCCAGGACACCAACCTCGCCCAGTGGGAGATCGTGCGCATGCTCGCCGAGGAGCACCGCACGGTGATGGGCGTCGGCGACGCCGATCAGGCGATCTACAAGTTCCGCGGGGCGGATTACCGCAACCTGCTGCGCTTCGAGGAGGCGTTCCCGGAACTCTCGACCATCGTGCTCGAGCAGAACTACCGCTCGACCCAGCACATCCTCACCGCGGCGAACGCGGTCATCTCGAACAACGCGGGTCGGCGACCGAAGCGACTCTGGACCGAGCAGGTCGGCGGTGAACTCATCCTCCAGTACCTCGCGGACAGCGAACAGGACGAGGCCCAGTACGTGACCCACGAGATCCACCGGCTCGTGGACCAGGACGCGGTGCGCCACTCGGACATCGCGGTCTTCTACCGGACGAACGCGCAGAGCCGGGTGATCGAGGAGCAGTTGGTGCGCGCCGGGGTGCCCTACCGGGTGGTGGGCGGCACGAAGTTCTACGACCGGCGGGAGGTCAAGGACGTGCTCGCGTACCTGCGCGCACTCGTCAATCCCGACGACGAGGTGGCCTGGAAGCGCATCGTCAACGTGCCCAAGCGCGGGGTGGGGGACACGAGCGTGCGCAAGGTCGAGGTGCACGCGGGCGGCGCCGGCATCACGTTCCGCGCCGGGCTCGCGGCGGCGGCGGACGCGGGCGTGAGCGGCAAGGCGCTCGGCGGCATCGGACGGCTCCTCGACGTCATCGAGGCGGTCGAGACCGAGCCCGAGCTCAGTGTCTGCGGCGCGATCGAGATGATCCTCGAACGCACCGGGTACCTGGCCGAGTTGGAGGCCGAGCGGACGATCGAGGCCGAGGGGCGGCGCGAGAACCTCGCCGAGCTCGTCGGTGTGGCGCGCGACTTCGACGAGCAGGTCGAGCGGGGCGACGCCGGGGTCCTCGGCGCGATCGCCGGGCTCGACGTCGGCGGCACCGAGGCCGAGGCCGCCGCCGAGGGCGCGACGATCACCGGTACCGCACGGGTGCAGGCGTTCCTCGAGGCGGTCTCCCTCGTCACCGACCTCGACGAGATCGACGGCGAGACCGCGGCCGTCACGCTCATGACCCTCCACGGCGCCAAGGGTCTCGAGTTCCCGGTCGTGTTCCTCACCGGTCTCGAGGACGGCGTGTTCCCGCACCTGCGGTCGCTCACCGACCCCGAGGCCCTCGAGGAGGAACGCCGCCTCTGCTACGTGGGCATCACCCGGGCCCGTGAACGGCTCTACCTGTGCCACGCGTGGTCCCGGCAACTGTTCGGCGCGACGAGTTACAACCCGCCGAGCCGGTTCCTCGAGGAGATCCCCGATGAACTCGTGCACAAGTTGGGCGAGACCGTGCGGTCCCGCGGGGGCGGACTCGGCGGTGCGCGCGACTCGGTCGTGCGCGGGGCGCTGCGGCAGGCGAGCGCCGGATCCCGCGGCGATTCCTTCTCGCCGCCCATCGGGGGCCGCGGGTCCATCGCGGGCGACGGTCCCTCCAGCGTGCCGACGCCGCCCGAGGGCGCTCGCGGGGCCGAGGCCATCGGGTTGCGCACGGGCGACGACGTCGTGCACGAGAAGTTCGGCGAGGGCGTCATCCTCGAGATCATCGGCGCCGGGGACAAGGCCGAGGTCGTGGTGCGGTTCCCGGACGTGGGCGAGAAGCGCCTGCTCCTCGCGTGGGCACCGCTGCGCAGGATCTGAGGCGGCCTCCGACGGCGGGGCCGCCTACGGAGTGTCCGCGGGCGCCGGGATGATGCGCCGCAGGTCGACGAGGAACAGGCCGCGCTGCTCGCCGCGCTCCGGGATGTTGGTCGTGAAGCGCGCGAGCTGCTCCGAGGTGTAGCGCGAGCCGTCGCAGTCCTCGTAACGGTTCACCGACGCTCGCCAGCGCACGGCGCACTCGTCCTTGTCCGGGGCGTTCACGCTCAGCGCGACGAGCTCGCCCTGCTCCCGGTCGATCCAGAACCCCTTCTCGCCGGCGAGCGGGTCCGCGAAGAAGACGGGACCGCCCTCGCGGATCTGCCGGGTCAGGGTCTCGGCGTTGCCGGCCGAGAACGCCTCGTACTCGGCACTCCCGCCGGTGGGCTGGCCGCCACGACCGCTGAGCACCCAGAGGATCGCCGCGATCGAGAGCCCGGCCACGAGGATCGCCACGACCGTCACGATGAAGAAGCGCACGTCGCCCTTCGAGGCACGGGGGGTCTCGGGCTCTCCACCGGGGCGCAGGGGCTGGGTCACCCCGCTTGGTTACCACGCCCCGAACCCGGGAGTCCCGCCGGGGTCCTGCGTTGGCCCGCTGCGGAGGCGGCTGGGTAGGGTGCGCGACGCATCCGTGGGGTTCCGGCGCGTCCGTGCGCAGGGCGCGGCTGCCACGGCCCGAGGGGGTGCCCATGGAGCGTCGGTACCGCGTCGTCATCGCGAAGCCCGGTCTCGACGGTCACGACCGCGGCGCCAAGGTCATCGCCCGGGCGCTGCGTGACGCCGGTTTCGAGGTCATCTACACCGGTCTCCACCAGACCCCGGAGCAGATCGCCGAGACGGCGCTCCAGGAGGATGCCGACGCCGTCGGTCTCTCGCTCCTGTCGGGCGCCCACCTCACCCTCTTCCCACGGGTCCTCGAGAACCTGCGGGAACGCGACCTCGGTGACGTCCTCGTCTTCGGCGGCGGCATCATTCCCGAGGCCGACATCCCGGTGCTCGAGGCGCAGGGCGTCAGTGCCCTCTTCACGCCCGGCGCCCCGCTCCAGTCGATCAGCGACTGGCTCGAGGGCGCGCTCGACGAGCGGGAGCGCTCGCTCGCCGGCTGATCCGACCGTTCCACCCGTTCACCCACGCATCGCTCGAGGAGCCCTGTGGACCTGTTCGAATACCAAGGCAAGCAACTGTTCGCGCGGTACGGCATCCCCGTGTCCGCGGGTGAGGCCGTCACCACGGTCGAGGACGCGGTCGCCGCGGCCGACCGGCTCGGCTACCCGGTGGTGGTGAAGGCCCAGGTCCTCACCGGGGGGCGCGGCAAGGCCGGTGGCGTGAAGCTCGCCACGAACTCGGCGGAGGCACGCGAGCACGCGACGAACATCCTCGGCCTCGACATCAAGGGCCACGTCGTGGGCACGCTCTGGATGGAGAAGGCGAGCGACATCAGCGAGGAGTATTACGCCTCGTTCACGCTCGACCGTTCCGCGAAGCGGTACCTCGGCATGCTCTCGGCCCAGGGTGGGGTGGAGATCGAGGCCGTGGCCGAGTCGGACCCCGACGCCATCGCCAAGATCCACGTCGACCCGGTGGTCGGCCTCACCGAGGCGGCGTGTCGGGCCTGGGTCGAGCAGGCCAAGCTCAACCCGGCGGCGACCGAGGGTGCGATCGACATCCTCATGAAGCTCTACGAGGCCTACATCGACGCGGACGCGGATCTCGTCGAGATCAACCCGCTCATCCTCACCGACGACGGCCGGGTGCACGCGCTCGACGCCAAGGTGACCCTCGATGACAACGCCGTGTTCCGGCACCCCGACTTCGAGCAGTACGACGCGATCCAGCACCGCGACGCCCGCGAGACCGCGGCCCACGACAAGGGTCTGCAGTACGTGGGCCTCGACGGGTTCGTCGGCGTGATCGCCAACGGTGCGGGCCTCGCGATGAGCACGGTCGACATCATCAACCAGGTCGGGGGCAAGCCGGCCAACTTCCTCGACATCGGCGGCGGCGCCAACGCCGACGTGATGGCGGGTGCCCTCGAGGTGATCGTGTCGGACCCCAACGTCCGCTCCATCTTCATCAACATCTTCGGTGGCATCACCAAGGGCGACGAGGTCGCCAACGGCATCGTCGAGGCGCTGCGCCGGGTGCAGATCGACGCCCCGATCGTCATCCGCCTCGATGGTACGAACGCGGACGAGGGTCGCGAGATCCTCCAGCCGCACCTGTCCGACCGGCTGCAGATGCAGCCGACCATGATCGAAGCCGCCCGCACCGCGGTCGCACTCGCGGGGGAGGCCGCCAAGTGAGCATCTTCGTCGACGAGAACACCAAGGTCGTCTACCAGGGCCTCACCGGTTCCCAGGGGCGGTTCTACGGCCTCCTCAACCGGGACTACGGCACGCAGGTCGTCGCGGGCACGAGCCCGAAGAAGGCCGGCACCGACGTCGACGGCATCCCCGTGTTCGCGAACGTCGCGGACGCGGTCGCCGAGACCGGGGCCACCGCGTCGTGCATCTTCATCCCTGCGCCGGGCGTGAAGGCCGCGGTCATGGAGGCCGCCGAGGGCGGCATCGAGTTCATCGTGGTGATCACCGAGGGCGTGCCCGCGCACGACGAGGCGTGGTTCTACAACGAACTCACGACGAACTTCCCGAACGTGCAGCTGCTCGGCCCGAACTGCCCGGGCATCATCAGCCCCGGCAAGGCGAACATCGGCATCACCGCAGGGCACATCGCCAAGGCGGGCGGTCCGGTGGGCATCGTGAGCCGCTCCGGCACACTCACCTACCAGGCGCTCTACGAGCTCAAGCAGAAGGACATCGGCGTCACCACCTGCGTCGGCATCGGTGGTGACCCGGTCCCGGGCACCAGCCACATCGACTGCCTGCGGGCCTTCCAGGCCGACCCCGAGACCAAGGCCGTCATGATGATCGGCGAGATCGGCGGCTCGGCCGAGGAGGAGGCCGCCGAGTTCATCCGCACGCAGATGGACAAGCCGGTCGTCGCCTACATCGCAGGGGTCACCGCGCCCCCCGGCAAGAAGATGGGCCACGCGGGTGCCATCGTGTCGGGCGGCAAGGGCACCGCGGCCGCCAAGATCGAGGCCCTGCGCGCCGCCGGGGCCCAGGTCGGGATGAACCCGACCGAGGCCGGCGACCTCATGGCCGAGGTGGTCAAGGGTCTGTAGCCCCGCACCCCACGTACGCCGAACCGGCCGCAGCCACCCGCGGGTGGGCTGCGGCCGGCTCGCGTCCGGGCAGATCGTCCCGATGCCCATCAGTTAGGTTCGGCCCCGTGCGGATCGCGGTGCTGGCGTCGGGGAGTGGGACCATCCTCCAGTCGCTCATCGACGCCGATCTGCCCATCGCGCTGGTCCTCGCCGACCGTGACTGCGCCGCGCTGGGGCGGGCCGAACGGGCCGGGATCCCCACGAGCCTCGTCGCTCGGACCACCTACGGCGCCGACTTCGACCGCGACGCCTACACGCACCGGGTGATCGTTTCGCTCGAAGGCGCGTCCATCGATCTCATCGCCATGGCCGGGTTCGGCACGATCCTCGGTCCGGCGATGTTCACGACCTTCCCCGATGCCGTGGTGAACACGCACCCCGCGCTCCTGCCCGCGTTCAAGGGCTGGCACGCGGTCGAGGACGCCCTCGCCGCGGGCGCGACCACGACCGGCTGCACGGTGCACCTCGCGACGGCCGAGGTCGACGACGGGCCGATCCTCGCCCAGGAGGCGCTCGACATCCGGGCCGATGACACGGTCGAGTCGCTGCACGAACGCATCAAGGAGATCGAGCGCCGCCTGTACCCGATGGTGCTGCGCCGTCTCGTCGACGAGTCCACCCCCGCCCCCTGAGAGGAAGCACCGCCATGCGCGCCCTGCTGAGTGTGTTCGACAAGACCGGTCTCGTGGAGTTCGCCACAGGCCTGCGCGAGGCGGGCGTCGAGCTCGTGTCCTCCGGCGGCACCGCGCGTGCGCTCTCCGAGGC
>JBEAXD010000152.1:0-10181 GCA_041159995.1 Actinomycetota bacterium
AGGAGCAGCAGCTCGAGGTCGAGGGCACCGAGGACTCGGTCGCCGCGTGCATCGACGCCGGTCTCGCGGGGCCGATGCTCTGGCTGACCGACACCAAGGGTCGTCGGGTCGGTGTCCCCACCGACAAGATCGCCTACATCGAGATCCTCGGCGACGAGTCGGCGAAGAAGGTCGGCTTCGGCCGCTGATCCCATGACGGCCGCGCCCGACCTCCTGGCGCGGCGCCTGCTCGTCGTCACCGGCAAGGGTGGCGTCGGCAAGTCGACGGTCACCGCCGGCCTGGCGCTGCTCGCCGCCGATCTCGGCAAGCGGGTCCTCATCGTCGAGGTCGACGGCAAGGGCGACATCTGCAGCAAGTTCGAGCACCCCCGGGTCGGGTTCGACCCCGTCGAGGTGCACCCGAACATCTCGGTGCTCGCGATGGACACCGAGGCGTCCCTGCGGGAGTACCTGAGGCTCAACCTCAAGGTGCCGGTGCTCGGCCGACTCGGACCCGTCGCCCGCGTCTTCGACTTCGTCGCGACCGCGGCGCCGGGGGTCAAGGAGGTCCTCACGATCGGCAAGGTCGCGTGGGAGGTGCGCGAGTCGATCGAGGGTCGGGCCCCGTGGGACCTCGTCCTCGTCGATGCCGCCGCCACCGGGCACGTCGTCGCCCAGATGGGTGCGCCGGACGCGATCCGTGATCTCGTGAGCGTCGGGCCGATCCGGTCCCAGACCGAGTGGATGATCCGGATCCTCTCCGACCCGGCGATCACCGCGCTCAACGTCGTGACCACGCCGGAGGAGATGCCGGTGTCCGAGACGATCGACCTCGTCACGCGGGCCCGCAGCGAACTCGACGTGCCACTCGGTGCGGTGATCGTGAACCGGGTCCTGCCCGAACTCTTCGCCCGGGCCGAGGAGGCGGCGTTCGACGCTCTCGGGGCCGAAGCGTCCCGGGCCGCGCTCGGCGCCCATCTCGGCGACGGCCCCGGACTCGACGATGTCCTCGCGGGAGCGCGCCTCGCGGTCGCGCTGCGGCGCACCCGCGCGGTGCACCTCGCGAACCTGCGCGCTGCGGTCGACCTGCCGATGCTCTACCTGCCGTACCTGTTCACGCGCACCCACGGTCTGCGCGAGACCCGGGTGGTCGCGGACTCCCTCGGCGCGGAGTTCGGCCTGTGACCGTCGATCGTTCCTCGCTCGCCGGGCTCGTCGCGGCCAAGGAGATCATCGTCCTCTGCGGCTCCGGTGGGGTCGGCAAGACGAGCATCGCCGCAGCGACGGCCCTCGGGGCGGCGAGCCGCACCGGCGGCAAGGTCCTCGTGCTCACGATCGATCCGGCCAAGCGACTCGCGTCGGCCCTCGGCCTCGAGGAGATCGGCAACGTCGAGACCCGGGTGCCGGAGTCGGCGTTCACCCAGGTCGGGCTGACCCCCCGGGGTGAACTCTGGGCGGCGATGCTCGACACGAAGCAGTCGTGGGACGCACTGGTCATGCGGCACGCGCCCGACGAGGCGACGGCACATCGCATCATCGACAACGCGCTCTACGACAACATCACCGGTCGGTTCGTGCAGAGTCACGACTACATCGCGATGGAGCGGCTCTTCGAGGTGCACGCCTCGGGGGCCTACGACCTCATCGTCATCGACACCCCGCCGACCCGCAACGCGCTCGACTTCCTCGAGGCGCCGCACCGCATGGCGGAGTTCTTCGGCGGTCGTCTCCTGCGCTGGCTCACCGCCCCGTACCGGCTCGGCGGCGGTCGGGGCGCGCGTCTCGTGAACCTGGCGAGCCGGCCCTTCTACCAGGTCGCCGATCGCATCCTCGGCAGCCAGTTCCTCCAGGACATCGCCGAGTTCTTCCTGAACTTCCAGTCGATGTACGACGGGTTCGTGACCCGCGCCCGGGCGGTGGAGCGCCTGCTGCACGACAAGCGCACCACGTTCGTCGTGGTGACCACGCTCGAGGCCTCGCCGCTCCACGAGGCCCGCGTGTTCTGTGAGGAACTCGTCGCCCGTGACTTCCCCTTCGGGGCGATCGTGCTCAACAAGACGCTGCCCGCCTCCTTCACGAGCGCGGACGGATCCCGCGCGGCCACCGTGCTCACCGACGATGCGGACGCGCTGGCCGGCGACCTCGCAGTGACGGGGGAACCGGCGCTCGCCGACGCGGGCATCGACGCCCGGGTGCTGCGCACGATCGCGGCCTCGTACCGGAACTTCTCGGTCGTCGCGAGCCGGGAGGCCGAACTGCGCACCGAACTCGGCCGCGTGCCGGAGGTGGTGGTGGACGTCCCGAACCTCGAGGCGGACGTCCACGATCTCGGCGGGCTGGCCCGGATCGCCGAGGCGCTGTTCCCCGACGGGGCCTGAGCGCCCGACCGGTCGGGCCCGGTCGGGGATCCGCCCGGGCCCTCGGCGCCGAACACTCCCCATGGAACCCGACGCGACCCCGGCCGTCCAACCCCTGCGTGTCCTCGTGGCGGGGGCCACGGGCTACATCGGGCGTCGCCTCGTGGACGAACTCGTCGCCGCCGGGCACGAGGTCCGTTGCGTCGCCCGGACCCCCCGCAAACTCGACGGTGAGCCGTGGCGCGACCGGGTGGAGGTGGTCCAGGGCGACGTGCTCGATCCGGAGAGCACGGCTGCCGCGTGCGTCGGCATCGACGCCGTCTACTACCTCGTCCACTCCATCGGTGCGGACGAGGACTGGGAGGAGCGGGACCGGCGCGCCGCGACGAACGTGCGCGACGCGGCGGCCGCCGCGGGTGTGCGGCAGATCATCTACCTGGGCGGACTCGGCGACGACAACGGCACGAGCCTCTCGCCGCACCTGTCGAGTCGCCACGACGTGGGCGCGGTGCTGCGGTCCGGACCGGTGCCGGTCACCGAGCTGCGCGCCGCCGTCATCATCGGATCGGGTTCGGCGAGCTTCGAGATGCTGCGGTACCTCGTCGAGGTGCTCCCGATCATGACGACCCCGCGGTGGGTGGAGACCCGCGTGCAGCCCATCGGGGTGCAGGATGTGCTCCGCTACCTCGTCGGTGTGCTGCTCGAACCCGAGGCCGTGGGCCGCACCCTCGAGATCGGTGGGGCCGACGTGCTCACCTACCACCGCATGATGGACCTCTACGCGGAGGAGGCCGGCCTGCGCCGGCGCATCATCATCCCGGTCCCGGTGCTCACGCCGCGACTCTCGAGCCTGTGGGTCGGTCTCGTGACGCCGGTACCGGCCGACCTCGCCCGCCCGCTCATCGACTCGCTCGTCAACGAGGTGGTGGTCCACGACGACGCGATCCGGCGCATCGTCCCGTTCGAGCCGATCGACGCGCGGGAGTCCATCCGTCGCGCCCTCACCCGTGTGCGTGATCTGGACGTCTCGACCCGATGGACCGACGCCGAACTCTTCGGTCGTACGCCGGCCGATCCGATGCCGAACGACCCGTCGTGGTCCGGGGGCGTGGTCTTCACCGATCACCAGCGGGTCGAGGGTCCGGTCGAACCGGCTGCGCTGTTCGCCGAGGTCGCACGGCTCGGCGGTGAACGGGGCTGGCTCGTCGGCAACTGGCTCTGGAGCATCCGCGGGGTCCTCGACCTCGTGTTCGGTGGCGTGGGCATGCGGCGCGGTCGTCGTCATCCGACCGAGCTGCGGGTCGGCGACGTCGTGGACTTCTGGCGCGTCGAGGCGGTCGAGCCCGACCGTCTCCTGCGCCTGCGGGCCGAGATGCGCCTCCCGGGTGAGGCGTGGCTCGAGTGGGAGATCGCACCGACCGAGGGCGGAGCCCGACTCGACCAGCGGGCGCGCTTCCAGCCCCGCGGCCTCTGGGGTCGGGCCTACTGGTACGGCGTCGCGCCGTTCCATCGCTTCATCTTCCGACCGCTCGCCCGACGGCTCGTCCGCGAGGCGGCCGCGTCCACCGCGGGCGTGCGCGCCGCCTGAGGCGCTCGCGGACCCTCGGATCGGCGATCTCGGGCGCCGACCGTGTTCGGCCTCCTCCAGCGTGCGGTCCGTCAGCATCCGGAGTTCGGGTCCGCGGGTCGCCCGGTACGCTCCGGGGCGTGTCGACGCTCGAGGAGCTGACCCAACTCCACACCGATGTCGAGGGTGAGGCCCTCGAGCACCTCCAGCGCCTGCTCGTCGCCTGGCGGCTGCTCGCCGACCTGTCGTTCTCGGACCTGCTCCTGCTCGTGCCGATCGAGGGGGAGGAGGGTCGCCGGTTCGTGGTCTGCGGGCAGGTGCGTCCGACCACCGGCCAGACGCTGTACGCCGCCGACCTCGTCGGTCAGGTCGTCACCGAGGCCGAGCGGCCGATGGCGCTGCGGGCCCTGCACCGGGCCGAGGTCATCGAGAGCGAGGGTGAGGACCTCGGCGAGGGACAGCGCATCGAGATCGAGGCCATCCCCGTGGCCTTCCGCCACCGCACGATCGCCGTGCTCTGCCGGGAGTTCGACACGCTGTCGGGTCGGCGGGTCGGCGACCTCGAGCGTTGCTACATGGAGGTGTACGACGACCTCGTCCAGATGGTCGTCGACGGCACGTTCCCGTTCGCCCGCGAGGACCTCGAGATCGAGGGCGCGCCGCGGGTGGGCGACGGCGTGGTCGTGCTCGACGCCGAGGCCAAGATCCGGTACGCGAGCCCCAACGCCGTGAGTGCACTGCACCGGCTCGGGATCCACGCCTACACGACCGGCGTCGCGATCAACCAGCTCGGCTTCGACGACGGCGCGGTCGACCACGCGTGGCGCGGCCGGCTCCCGGTGCTCCAGGAGGTCGAGCGCGGCGACGCCGCCGTGCTCATGCGGGTGGTGCCGTTGCTCGAGGGGCGTGAGCCCGTCGGCGCGCTCATCCTCCTCCGAGACGTCACCGACCTGCGCCGACGTGACCGCATGCTCATGTCGAAGGACGCCACCATCCGTGAGGTCCACCACCGGGTGAAGAACAACCTCCAGACCATCGCCGCCCTGCTCCGGCTGCAGGGCCGGCGCATGGCCTCGGGGGAGGCGCGGGCTGCGATCGAGGAGTCGGAGCGACGGATCCGGTCCATCGCCATCGTGCACGAGACGCTGTCCCAGGAGGCCCGCGAGGAGGTGGACTTCACCGCGGTCGTCAAGCCCCTCGTGCGCGTGGTCGAGGAGACGGTGGCCGACCGCGAGGGCGGGCTCCGGTTCGATGTGACCGGGGATGCGGGTTACGTGCCGGGCGAGACCGCCACGCCCCTCGCCGTCGTCCTCAACGAGTTGCTGCAGAACGCGGTGGACCACGCGTACCCGCGGGACGACGACGAACCGGTGGAGGGCAACGTGCGTGTGCACCTCGAACGGCAGGACTCCCTGCTCGAGGTGATCGTCACCGACGACGGCATCGGCCTGCCGGATGGCTTCGACGTCGCGTCGGCCCCCGGTCTCGGCACCTCGATCGTGCACGCGCTCGTCACCGGCGAACTCGCGGGCACGATCGAGATGGCCAACGCCCGCGACGGGGAGCGCCCGGGTACCCGGGTCCGGGTCCGCATCCCGGTCCCCGTGAGCGGGCGAACCGTGGAGCCGCCCGGGTGACATCCCTGCTCGGGTGCGGCCGGTGCGCGGGGGCGAGCGGCGGAGCGGGGTGTGGCGTGGAGCCGCCCGGGTGACATCCGTGCTCGGGTGCGGCCGGCGTCAGGGGGTGTCGGGCGCCAGCGCCACGG
The DNA here is from genome assembly GCA_041159995.1 of Actinomycetota bacterium. Classification (GTDB taxonomy): domain Bacteria; phylum Actinomycetota; class Acidimicrobiia; order IMCC26256; family IMCC26256; genus IMCC26256. The sequence goes on from JBEAXD010000152.1 coordinate 5,669, forward strand.
CGAGGACCGCCTCACGGAACACCCGGTCCCAGGCCGCCGTGTCGATGTCGTTCTCGCTCAGCTCGATGAAGATCCGACCGGTCACCGAGCCGATGAACCAGGCCGCGAACGCCCGCAGGTCGAGATCGGACCGGACGAACCCCTTCGCCTGCAGCGGTTCCATCACCTCGGCGAACCGGTCGGCGATCTCAACGAACTTCTCGGTGATGCTGGCTGCGAGTTCGGGTCGCCCGGCGGATGCGCCGACGGCGCTGATGCGGTTGCGGCGCCACGCGGCGCGCTCCGGGTCGAGCATGAACTCGAAGACCAGGTCCGTGATCCGGTTGAACTCCTCGCGGGTCGAGATCGACTCGGCGGCGGCGGTGATCACGCCGAAGTCGTCTTCGAGTCGGCGATCGAACCGTTCGGTCTGCGCCGCGGCGATGAGGGCCTCGCGGTTCCGGAAGTGGTTGTAGATGGTCGGGGCGGTCACCCCGGCGACCTTCGCGATGGCGTCGACGCTCACGGCGGCTTCGCCACCGGCGTCGATCGCCGCGATGGTCGCAGCGAGGAGACGTTCCCGGGTCGCCTCGGCCGACATGGGCTAGGTCACCCGGCTGCTCGGGCGGGCTCCCGCCGGAGGGCCCGCCGTTCGTCCTCGGTCCGACCGCCCCAGACGCCCGCCTCCTGGTTCGTCTGGATGGCGAACTCGAGGCAGGCCTCAGCGACCGGGCACATGGCGCAGATCTCCTTGGCGGCCTCGATCTGGTCGGCGGCGATGCCGGTGGCGCCGATCGGGAAGAACAGCTCCGGGTTCGAGTTCCGGCAGAGGGCCTCGTCCCGCCACGCGGCGGCGTCCCAGTCGTGGGTGCGGATCCAGGTCAGGGTCACGGGGGCCTCGTTGTGGTTGATGGGGTCCGCGTCGATCCTGTGGCGGATGTGGCGGAACGGGTGATTCGGTCCCCGGAGGTGGCTCTCGGGGCTGTTGAGAGGTTACGGGGCGGTAACCGATCCGACAAGGGGTCTGACCTGCCTTTTCGCGGCCGGACCCCGGGCGCGCCGGAGGCGGGTCCGGTTCGGGTCGGCCTAGCCTGCGCGCCGTGACCTCCGCCGCGCCCCTCGTCCTCGGCCACCGGGGCTCGCCCCGGGTCGCCCGGGAGAACACGATCGAGGCGTTCGCCGCCGCGCTGGCCGAGGGGGCCGACGGGGTCGAACTCGACACCCACGCGACCGCCGACGGTGTGCTCGTGTGCCACCACGATCCGATCGTGCCCGAGGTGGGCCTCATCCCGGAGCTCACGGCGGCCGACCTGGCGGCGGCGGTGCCGTGGCTGCCCCGCCTCGACGCCGTGCTCGACACCTGTGCGGGCACGTTGGTCAACGTCGAGATCAAGAACAGCCCCGGGGACGCCGGGTACGACCCGACCCAGCGCACGGCCGATCTCGTCGTGGCGCTGTTGCACGACCGCGGCGGTGACCGGGTGGTCGTCTCCTCGTTCGAACTCGCGGCGATCGACCGGGTGCGGGCGCTCGACCCGACCGTGCCGACGGGTTTCCTCTACGCGCCCGACATGGCGAACGAGGACGCGTTCTTCGCCGCCTCGGTCGGCGGGCACGCCGCGCTGCACCCGCACTGGGTGTCGGTGGCCGGGGAGGAGGGGGCCGACTTCGTCGCCCGCTGCCACGCGTCGAAGGTGGCGGTGAACGTCTGGACGGTGAACGACGAGGTCGTCGCGGTCCCGCTCGCCGCGGCCGGCGTCGACGCGCTCATCACCGACATCCCGGCGACCCTGCGCACCTGGCTCTGAGGTCGCCGGTCAGGCCGTCGGCGTCACGATGGTGAGACAGGCCGGGTGGTGCTCGAGGCGGAGGCGGGTGGTCTCGCCGAGGTACTCGCCGTCGGCCTGGTGGGGGATCGGATCGGCCGCGGTGATCGTGAGGCCGGCGACCCCGTCCCGCACCACGGCGGCGTGCGAGCGCCCCATGCCGTGCTGGCCGATGATCGCCCGGGCCGCGAGGCCGAGCATCGGCGCGGCCCGGTGGGCCTTGAGCACGGCGACCGACAGGGGGGTGTCGAGGCCGGCCCGCGGGGTCACGACGATGGGCCGGTTGCCGACGAAGGTGTAGGGGCTGGTCTTGGCGACGATGGCCATCGTGCCCCCGGCGATCGTGGTGCCGTCGTCGAACTCGACCACGAACCGTCCGGCCCGGTGGTCGTAGGTGCGCAGCCACGAGTCGAACGCAGTGGCCGCGAACACCGGGTGCGGTGCGAGGCGCTTGATGTTGCGGCGGGCCTCGACCCGGGCGACGACGGCCGCGTCGAACCCGATGCCGCAGTGGAACAGGAAGAAGCGATCCTCGACCTTGCCGAGACCGACCCGACGGAAGGACTCGCGCTCGAGGGAGGCGAGCAGCTGCCCGGTCGCCTCGACCGCATCGTTCGTCACGCCGATCGTGCGGGCGTACACGTTCGTCGAACCGCCGGGGAGCGGCGCGAGCGCGGCATCGGTCCCGACGAGCCCGTTGGCCGCCTCGTTGAGCGTGCCGTCACCGCCGAGGACCGCCACCACGTCCACGCCCTCGTGGGCGGCGGCCCGGGCCAGACGCGACGCGTGTCCGCCGCGCACGGTCTCGACCACCTCGACCTCGTGATCGGAGCCGAGGGCCTTCTGGATCACGACGCGCTTGCGGGCGGTGAACGAGGACGCCGCGGTGTTGACGATGAGCAGGATGCGCATCGGTCCTCAGCCCCGCACGAGCGCGACCACGTTGCCGGCCGCGTAGACGACCGCGATCACGCCGAGGAACGCTCCGACCGCCCGGCGCAGCAGGTGCTCCGCGCTCGTGATCGCGAGGTGGGCCCCGAGGCGCGCCCCCGGGATCACCGCGACGCAGAGGGGCGCCGCGTACAGCCAGTTGATGTTGCCCTGGAACTGGTGGACGACCGCGCTCGGCACGGCGAAGATGCCGACGCAGGCGAGCGAGGTGCCGATCGCGTTCTTGATCGGCATGTGGAGCCACTGCACGAACAACGGGACCATGAGGATCCCGCCGCCGACCCCGAGCAGACCCGAGAGGGTGCCGGCGGCGAGGCCGATGATGGCGAGGCGCCACCACGAGTCGCGCCGGACCGCCGCCGCGTCGAGGTCGCGGGTGGCATCCGACCCGCGGGCGGTCTGCCAGCCGCTGTAGCCCACGAGCAGGGCGGTGAGGATCATGAGGATGTGGCCGTCGCCGGGCACGACCCGGGTGAGGAACGCTCCGGTGATGGTGGCGGCCACGCCCGGTCCGGCCACCCATGCGACGGAGTCGAGGTGCACGTAGCCCTCACGCAGGTAGCGCAGGGTGCCGCTGATCGCGCCGGGGACGATGGCCGGCACGGTCGATCCGACCGCCTCGTAGGGCGTCGCGCCGAGGGCCTGGATGGAGGGGGTGGAGACCACCGCGCCGCCGATGCCGAACATCCCGGAGAGGATCCCCGTACCGAACCCGATGCCGATCCCGAGGACGACGATGAGCCAATCCGGCATGGTCGGGCAGGCTAGCCGTGGGCCCCGGCGGGTACGGTGAGCGCCGTGCCGAGCCCTCTCGAACTCCGCGGCGTCCACGTCCCGCTCATCACGCCGTTCGCCGCCGACGGTTCGGTGGCCCTCGACGCGGTGGCCTCGCTCACGCACCACTACCTCGATGCGGGGGCGACCGGGATCGTGGCCCTCGGCACGACCGGTGAGTCGGCCGCGCTCGACGCGGACGAGCAGCGCGCGGTCATCGACGCGTGCTCGACGGTCTGTGCCGAGCGGGGTGCGCCGCTCATGGTCGGCGTCGGGACGAACAGCACCCGCACGACGATCGCCAAGGCGGAGGCGCTGCGCGGGAACGCCGCGGTCACCTCGGTCCTCGTCGTCACCCCGTACTACGTGCGCCCGAGCGAGGCCGGCATCGTCGCCCACATGCGGGCGGTCGCGGACGCCAGCCCCGTGCCGGTGGTGCTCTACAACATCCCGTACCGCACGGGCCGCGGCCTCGGCGCGGCGTCGATCCTCGAGCTCGCACAGCACCCGAACATCGCGGGCATCAAGCAGTCGGTCGGAGGCATCGACGGCGACACCGCCGAGGTGCTGAGCGCCGCGCCCGCTGGTTTCGACGTGCTCTGCGGTGAGGACCCGTTCATGCTGCCGATGATCGTGCTCGGCGGTACCGGGGTGATCGCGGCCTCCGCCCACGTGTGCACGGCCCGCTTCGTCGCCCTGGTCGACGACGCGCTCGCCGGGCGCATCGCCGAGAGCCGGGCCCACCACGAGGCACTCCTGCCGGTGGTGCAGTCCGGGTTCACCGAGCCGAACCCCGCGGTGTTCAAGGGGGTGCTCCACGCCCAGGGCCTCATCCCGACGCCCGACCTGCGGCTCCCGATGACGAACGCGAGCCCCGAGGCCGTGGCCCGGGCCCTCGCCGCGATCGACGCCGCGTCCTGATCGGGTCGGCGCCCGCCGCCCTGCGTGCCGGGGTTGGTTGAAGGCGAAACTACGCTGAGGGG
>JBEAXD010000179.1:0-13143 GCA_041159995.1 Actinomycetota bacterium
ACCTGCAGCCGGACACGCGTTACGCCGGCAGCATCACGCTGCACCCCGAGAACGTGAACCTGGTCGGCAAGGACGTCGACCCCATCGAAGTGCGCATGCGCATCGGCATGGTGTTCCAGAAGCCGAACCCGTTCCCGAAGTCGATCTTCGACAACGTCGCGTACGGTCCGCGGATCAACCGCATGAAGGCGGATCTGCACGTGGTGGTCGAGGAGGCCCTCACCAAGGCGGCGCTGTGGGACGAGGTGAAGGACAAGCTCAAGCGGAGCGCGTTCGCCCTCTCCGGCGGCCAGCAGCAGCGCCTGTGCATCGCGCGCGCGCTGGCGGTGAAGCCGGACGTGCTGCTCATGGATGAGCCGTGCTCGGCGCTCGACCCGATCGCCACCGCCCGCATCGAGGACCTCATGGTCGAACTCAAGCGCGACTTCACGATCGTGATCGTGACCCACAACATGCAGCAGGCCGCCCGGGTCTCGGACATGACCGCGTTCCTCACGACCGAGGTGACCGAGGGCGGCAGTCGAACGGGCCGACTCGTCGAGTACGACCGCACGCAGAAGATCTTCACCCAGCCGAGCGATCCCCGCACCGAGGGGTACATCACGGGCCGCTTCGGATGAGTCCCCGCCGGACCGACCCGCAACCGGATCCGGCGCCGCAGTCGACTCCGGGCCTCGATCGCCTCGTCGCCGCGCTCCGGCTGCTGCCGGACGCCGTCGTCGTCGTCGACGATGAGGGCCGCGAGGTCATGCGGTCGGCCTCGGCCGACCGGTTCGTGGGTGCCCGGCACGCGGACGCCATCGCCGAGGCGGCGATCGCGGAGATGCTCACCGACGCCTGTCGGGGCGAGTCCTCGGCGCGGGAGCTCCAGCTCTACGGTCCGCCGCGGGAGGTGCTGACGCTCACCGCGGAGCCGTTGGTGGACGCCGGCCGACTGCTCGGCGCGATGGTCGTCATCCGGGACATGACCGAGACCCGGCGGACCGACGAGGTGCGTCGCGACTTCGTCGCCAACGTGAGCCACGAGCTCAAGACCCCGGTCGGGGCCCTGGGCCTGCTCGCCGACACGATCGCGGCGGGTGGCGACGAGGCGGTCACCCGTCAGCTCGCCGAGCGGATCGGGCGGGAGGCCGACCGGCTGGCCCAGATCATCGACGACCTGCTCGACCTCAGCATCATCGAGGCGCAGGAGGCGCCCGAGCGGGAGGCGGTGCCGATCGCGATGCTCGTCGACCAAGCGGTCGAACGGGCGCGCTCGGGTGCGGAGGCGCTGGGCGTCCCGGTCGAGGTCGCCCCCGTATCGAGGACGCTGGCGGCGGTCTGCGATCGACGGCAGGTGGTGAGCGCGCTCACGAACCTCGTCGACAACGCGGTGAAGTACTCGGAGCCCGGCGCGCGGGTCATCGTGAGCACGACGGTGCTCGCCGACGACCTCGTCGAGATCGCCGTGGCCGACCAGGGCATCGGGATCCCGTCGCGGGACCTCGAACGGATCTTCGAACGGTTCTACCGGGTCGACCGGGCGCGCAGCCGCGCGACCGGCGGCACCGGTCTCGGTCTCTCCATCGTGCGCCACGTCGCACAGGCGCACGGTGGGGAGGTGGCGGTCGAGTCGACTGAGGGCGTCGGTTCGACCTTCCGGTTCCGCATCCCGACCCACATGTCGGGTGCGACGAACCTCATCGACGGTGCACCGACAACCGGAGGAAACCAGCGTGCCTGACCCTCAGCTCATCCTCGTCGTCGACGACGAGCCCTCGTACCGCGATGCGCTCTCCGTCGCCCTGCAACGGGAGGGGTTCGCGGTGGACACCGCGGCCGACGGCATCGAGGCGCTCGAACGGTTCGAGGCGTCCCGCCCTGCCCTCGTGCTCCTCGACGTCATGCTGCCGAGGATGTCCGGGGTCGATGTGTGCCGGGAGATCCGGGCCACGTCCCGCACGCCGATCATCATGGTCACCGCCAAGAACGCCGAGATCGATGCGGTGGTCGGCCTCGAGGTGGGGGCCGACGACTACGTCACGAAGCCGTTCCGACTCCGGGAGCTCATCGCCCGGGTCCGAGCCGCCCTGCGGCGCGTCCCGGTCGACGGCGAGGAGGGCGTGGAGCGCGCGGACTCCCTCGAGGTGGGCGACGTCGTGCTCGACGCGGCCCGGCACGAGGTGTTCGTCCGCGGGGAGCAGGTCGCACTGCCGCTCAAGGAGTTCGACCTCCTCGAGATCCTCCTCGCGAACGCGGGTCGGGTGCTCACCCGCGACACGCTCATCGACCGCATCTGGGGACCGAACTACTACGGCGACACCAAGACCCTGGACGTCCACATCAAGCGGCTGCGCTCGAAGGTCGAGGACGACCCGACGCGCCCGACCCGCATCCTCACGGTGCGCGGGGTGGGGTACCGGTACGAGCGCCCGCGGGGCTGACGGATCAGCGGCGCCGTCGGCCGCGGGATCCGGCCCGGGCCGGGAGCAGATCGTCCCGGGTGACCCCGGGCCGTGCGGCGTCCGGAATCGGCTCGGGGATCGGCGCGACCCGGTCCGCGGTGGCTGCCTCGTACGCGCCGGTCGCGTCGGCGATCGCGGTGGTCCGGGTCGGTCGCACCACGGCCGGGTCCTCGGGGCCGGCGGCCTCGTCCTCGGCGGGATCGAACCATCGCGCCAGCTCGTCGTCGGCGGTATCCGTCCCGCCCAGCGATCCGGATGCACCCGCCGCCGCCCCGGACGTGGCCACGCCGGGCTCCGCCTGCGGGGGCGTGCCGGGCGCGGTCCCGTCGTCGTCGGGATCGCCGAGGAGGTCGGCGAACCGCATCAGAGGTTGGCGAGCGCGGCCTCGTACTCCGCGCGAGCCCGCGGCGTACCGAGGTTCGCCGAGGCGAAGGTCGCCACGACGATGCCGTCCCGGTCGATCACGAAGGATCCCCGGTTGGCGCAGCCGAGCTGCTCGTTGAACACGCCGTAGGCCCGGGCGACCTCACCGTGGGGCCAGAAGTCGGAGAGGACCGGGAACGAGAAGCCCTGCTGCTCCGCCCACTGGGCCTGGGCGTGGCGGGTGTCGCAGGAGATCGCGAGCACCGCGGCGTTCGCGTTCTCGAAGGTGGACGGATCGTCGCGGATCTCGCACAGCTCGCCCTGGCACACCCCGGTGAAGGTGAAGGGGTAGAAGACCAGCACCACCGGCTGCTTGCCGCGGTAGTCGCTGAGGCTGACGTCGTTGCCCGCCTGGTCCTTGAGGGTGAACTCGGGGGCTGCCTGCCCGACCTCGACCGACATCTCGTGTGCTCCTTCTCCCGGCGCATCGCCGGAGGGTCATGGGCCGCGTGGGTGCGGTGCCGCCGCAGCATACGCCGCGGTCCGGCCGGATCCCTACGGGCGCTGGGCCATGGTGGTGGCGACCGCGGCGGCCGCCCCCGTGAGCGCCGCCCGCTCGATGCCGAGCAGCGGGGTGACCGCCACGTACCCCTCGCCGATGAGGGCGACGTCGGCCTCGGGATCCGGTTCGCGACCGCCGGCGTCGAAGGTGAGCCGGAGGTCGCCGTCGGACCGGTCGGCGTTGTTCACCCAGACCTCGCCGTACCGGGCGAGGTGCGCCTCGCGCACGCCGAGCACCTCGGCGAACGGCCGGTTCGGGACGTTGACGTTGAGGACCGCGGGCATGGAGCCGCCCGCGTCGATCGCCCAGCGCGCGGCCGCCGGCGCGAAGCGGGCCGCGGTCTCCCAGTGGTACTCGCCGGTGGCCCACTCGAGGCTCAGCGCGATGCCGGGCACCCCGAACGCGGCACCCGTGAGCGCGCCGCCGACGGTGCCCGAGTGCAGCGTGAGGTGCCCGGTGTTCGCGCCCGGGTTGATGCCGGACGCGATGAGGTCGGGGACCTCGCCGAACGCGCCGAGGCAGGCCGCCCACACGCCGGTCGCCGGTGGGCGATCGAGTGCGTAGACCGGCACCCCCGGGAGGTGGTCCCACTCGAGCTCGGTGACCTCGATCGAGGCGTCGAGGTGGATCGGACCGATCGACGCGCCGGCGCCGCTCCAGTCGCGCGTCGGGGCGACGACGGTGAGGTCGTGGCCCGCACCGTGGAGGGCGCGGGCCAACGCGTGGATGCCGGGGGAGTCGACGCCGTCGTCGTTCGTGACGACGATGCGCAGCGGGCGGTCCATCAAGCCTCCGGGGCGGGGTGGTGGCGGGCGTCGACGACCTCGCCGCCGGCGACGGTGATCGACCAGATGCAGCCCTTCTCGATCGATCCGGTCGTGGCGACGCCGCGCTCGTGCAGGCGGAACACGAGGTCGCCGAGCACATCGCCGTGGGTGCAGATCGCCATGGCCGCGGCGGACGCCTCGATCCGGGTGAGGACGTCGAGCCAGTCGTTGCCCTCGGCGCGGCGTTCGTCGATCTCGACGTCGGTGCCCACCAGGGTCGCGAGCGGTGCGACCGTCTCGACGCAGCGCAGGTACGGGCTCGAGTGCACCTCGCGGACGTGCGGGGCGAGGAGCGTCGCGATCTCGAGGGCCTGACGCTGCCCGCGCGGCGTGAGCGGGCGCATGCGGTCGTCGGTGCCGTCCCAGCGGCTGCGGCTCCCGGCGCGCGCGTGGCGCACCACGTAGACGGTGTGGGCGATGCTCACGCGAGGTCCTCGAGGAGTGCCCGGTCGGTGCCGTAGGAGAGCAGCGCCATCGCGGCCGCCGGCTCGAGCCAGCGCATCTCGTCGACCTCGTCGTCGGTGGGCGTTCCGGAGACGTGCAGCGGGCGCATCCGGAACCAGGTGACGATCTTCGGGCGGCCCTGATGGTCGGTGTACCGGACCTCGCCGAGGTCACCGGTGATCTCGGCGACCCAGCCGGTCTCCTCCTCGACCTCTCGCAGTGCGGTGGTCGGCGCATCCTCGCCCGGGTCGGCCTTGCCCTTGGGCAGGCTCCAGTCGTCGTAGCGGGGCCGGTGCACCACGAGGACCTCGGGACCGGTCGTGCCGTCACGCACGACGACACCCCCGGCGGCACGGACGGTCACGACTGCGCGCGGGCCCGGGCCCGGGTCGCGAGGAGATCGTGGGTCGACACGCCGCGCGTGCGCTCGACGCGGGCCCAGCGCCCGTCGGCGTCGAGCGACCACGCGAGCAGGTCGTCGTCGAGCCCGACGGTGAGGATCTCCTCGAGGCGCGCGCACAACCGCGGGTCGGTGACGGGCGTGACCGCCTCGACCCGACGATCGAGGTTGCGCGGCATCATGTCGGCGGACCCGATGAGGTACTCGGCCGTCGCGGGATCCGCGCCGAACCGGAAGATGCGGGAGTGCTCGAGGAACCGGCCGACGATCGAGCGCACGCGGATGCGCTCGGAGAGACCGGGCACGCCGGGTCGCAGGCAGCAGATGCCGCGCACGAGCAGGTCGACCTCGACGCCGGCGGCGGACGCGGCGTACAGCGCCTCGATGATGCCCGGGTCGACGAGGCTGTTCATCTTCATGACGATGCGACCGCGCTCGCCGAGCGCGGTCTGCGCGGCGATGCGCTCGAGGATGCCGGTCCGCAGCGAGTGCGGGGCGACGAGCAACTTCCGGTAGGTCTCGCGGCGCGAGTAACCCGTGAGGTGGTTGAACAGGTCGGTGAGGTCCGCGCCGATCTCGGGGTCGGCGGTGAGCAGACCGAGGTCCTCGTACAGCCCGGCGGTGACCGGGTTGTAGTTGCCCGTCCCGACGTGGCAGTAGCGCCGGATGCCGTCGGCCTCCTCGCGCACGACGAGCAGCACCTTCGTGTGGGTCTTGAGGCCGACGAGCCCGTAGACCACGTGGACGCCGGCCTCCTCGAGGTCGCGGGCGCGGTCGACGTTGGCCTGCTCGTCGAACCGGGCCTTGAGTTCGACGAGGGCGACGACCTGCTTGCCGGCGTCCGCGGCTCGTACGAGCGCGTTGATGATCGTGCTCTCGGCGCCACCGGTCCGGTAGAGGGTCTGCTTGATCGCGAGCACCTTCGGATCGCGGGCCGCCTGCTCGACGAACGCCTCGACCGAGGTCGCGAACGACTCGTACGGGTGGTGCACGAGCACGTCGTGACTGCGGAGCACGCGGAAGATGTCGGCCGGTCCGTCGCTGCGGACCAGCGCGGGCGAGGTGACGGGCTTCGACGGCGCGTCCTTGAGATCCGGCCGGTCGAGGCGGTACACGTTCCAGAGGCCGGACAGGTCCAGCGGGCCGGCGATCACGTTCACGTCCTCGAGCGGGAACTCGAACTCCCGGCACAGCACATCGAGCACCTCGGTCGGGATGTCGCCGCCGACCTCGAGGCGGACGACGTCACCGGACCGCTTGCGTTGCACGAGGACGCTCTCGATCGCCTCGATGAGGTCCTCGGCCTCGTCCTCGAGTTCGAAGTCGGCGTCGCGGGTCACCCGGAACAGGTGGCAGCCGAGGATCTCCATGCCGTGGAAGAGCTCCACGATGTTGCGCGCGATGAGCTCCTCGATCGGCACGAACCGTCGCCCGTCCGGCAACCCGACGAACCGGGGCAGGTTCGGCGGGACCTTGATCCGGGCGAACTGCCGCTCGTCGGTCTGCGGGTCGCGCACGGTGACGGCGAGGTTCAGCGAGAGGTTCGAGATGAAGGGGAACGGGTGGGCCGGGTCGACCGCGAGGGGGGTGAGCACCGGGTAGACCCGGGTCCGGAAGATCTCCTCGAGGTGGGCCCGATCCGCGGTGTCGAGCGTGTCCCAGCCCGGGAACTCGATGCCCTCGGCGGCGAGGGCCGGGACGATCTCCTCGGTGAACACCGCGGCGTGGCGCCCCACGAGTTCGTCGACCCGGTCACGGACCGCCCGCAACTGCGCGAGCGGGTCCATGCCGTCGGCCGACAGGGTCCGGATGCCCGCCTGGACCTGTTCCCGGAGTCCCGAGACGCGGACCTGGAAGAACTCGTCGAGGTTGGTGGAGAAGATGGCGAGGAACTTCGCCCGCTCGAGCAGTGGGGCGTCCGGATCCTCGGCCAGTGCGAGCACCCGCTCGTTGAAGTCGAGCCAGGACAACTCCCGGTTGAGCAGTCGGTCGGATCCGTGCACGCTGCTCCCTGACGCCATGCGGGCGATGCTACCCAGCGTCCCGTCGCGGGCCCCCGGGCCGCCGGGCCGGGGTGCTGCGAGGGCTGCGGCACCCCGGCCGGCGAGCGGGACCGGACGGCGAGGGCGGGTCCGTCCGGCGCGGGCGAGGGGGATCGACCGCGTGGGCGAGGGTACGGAGGCGCTGTGATCGGCCGGTGACGGCGCGACGACGCACGGGCGACGCGTCGGTGAACAGGTGGGGCGCGGACGCCTCCGGTGGTCCGGCGGTAGCGTGCGGAGGCCGTGCTGCACCGTGATCCACGTACCTTCCGCCTCAACGCGTTCGGTCGGCTCGCGGTCACCCACACCGCGAGCGTGGTGGGCGACGCCCTGCTCACCGTGTCGCTGGCCGGTTCGATCTTCTTCACCCAGGACATCGCGAAGTCGCGCACCCAGGTGCTGCTGTACCTGGTGCTCACGATCGCGCCGTTCGCCGTCGTCGCCCCGGTCATCGGCCCGGCGCTCGATCGGTCGCGTGCGGGCCGGCGGGTCCTCATGGCGACGGGGCTGTTCCTGCGGGCGATCGTGTGCTTCCTCATGGCCCGCTACCTCGACACGCTGGCGCTGTACCCCCTGGCGTTCTCGGCCCTCGTGCTCGCCAAGGGCCACGCCGTGGCGAAGTCGGCCCTCGTGCCCGCGGTCGTGCGGGACGAGCGGGCGCTCGTCGATGCGAACTCCCGCCTCGCCCTCCTCAGCACGGTCGCGAGCGTGGCCGGCGGCGCCCCGGGCGCCGCGATCATCGCGGTGGCCGGCGCCCCGTGGTCGCTCCGGTTCGCGGCGGTCGTGTTCACGGTCGGCGGATTCCTCGCCCTGCGCATTCCGCAGGCCGACCGGGTCGCGCCGCCCGAGACCGTGGCGGAGCAGGTCGAACTGCACGCTCCGAGCATCGTCTTCTCGGGTACTGCGATGGCGCTGCTGCGGGGCTGCGTCGGGTTCCTGACGTTCTTCCTCGCGTTCCACCTCAAGCAGGTGGGTGAGCCGACCTGGTTCTACGGGGCGGTGCTCGCGGCGAGCGTCACCGGCGGATTCGTCGGCGTGGTCCTCGCCCCGTTCGCCCGTCGGCGGGTGCGCGAGGAGACGATGATCGCCGCGGCGCTGCTGGGTCCGGCGCTCATCGCGCTGATCAGCGCCCGCGACCCGAACCGGCTCTCGATCGTCGTCGTCGCCCTGTCGATCGCGGTCTCCGCGGCGTGCGCCCGCATCGCGTTCGACAGCCTGCTGCAGCGCGACGGCCCCGAGCACCTGCGCGGTCGGGCGTTCGCGCGCTTCGAGACGCGGTTCCAACTCGTATGGGTGGCCGGTGCCCTCATCCCGGTCGCGCTGCTCGACGTGTTGACGGTCCGGACCGGGTTCTTCCTGCTCGCGGTCGCGCTGTCCTTCGCCGGTCTGTCCTACATCGGTGGCCTCCGGAGCCGGGGTGACTGGTCGCGCGCCGCACCGGGGGAGGGCGGGTCGTGACGGTCACGGTGTGGTCGGACTACGCGTGCCCGTTCGCCTTCCTCGGACACCTGCGCCTGCGCGCGGCCCGCCCGGACGGTGCGGGGGTCGAGTGGCGGCCGTTCGAACTCCATCCGGAGATCCCGTTCGGCGGTGTCCCCCGGCCGCGTGGCGGTGGGCGCGGGCTGCGCGCCCTCGTGGAGGCCGAGGGGGTCACCCTGCGGGGGTCCGAGCGGGTCTGGAACTCGCGGCCGGCGCTCCAGGCGGCCGAGATCGCCCGGGGTGAGGGCCGGTTCGACCGCCTCCACGCGCGCCTCTTCGCCGGCGCGTGGGAGGAGGGCCTCGACCTCGGCCGACCGGACGTGCTGCGCGGGCTCGTCGCGGACTGCGGCCTCGATGCGGATGCCGTCATCGATGCGATCCGCGCCGGAGTGGGCATCGAGGCGATCGTCGCGTCGATCGAGGAGGCGTTCGCGCTGGGTATCACCGGGACGCCCTCGTACCGGATCGACGGATCGGTGCGGCGGGGCGTCCAGGAGGTCGAGGTCCTGCGCGGGCGCTGACTCGTCAGTCGGCGGGCAGGTCGATCCGGGCGAGCCAGAGCCCGGGGGCCGCGAGCTCGTTCGGCGTGGGGAGCGTCCGCTCGGACTCCCACAGGCGGTGCAGGCCGGTCGGTCCGACGCGCTCGATGACCCCGGCGGTGAACGCCCGACCGGTCGCGATGGCGTCCCGATCGAGTCGGATGCCGAGCAGGCCCTCGACGAACCGCCCGGCCTCGCCCTGGTCGACGTGCTGGCGCAGGATCGCCTCGTGGATCCGTCCGAAGTCGGGCAGCAGCGGGGACGCGATGTGGGTGAGCACGGCATCGGCGTAACCGGAGATGGCGATCACGAGACTCTCGAGTCGGCGTGCGGCATCGTCCTGACGCGGGCTGCGCATGGCGCCGAGGATCTCCTCGGGCCGCTCGACGGCGGAGGCGAGCGAGGCCGGGTCGGCCGGGTCGATCTCGCCGAACCGGTCCTCGAGGCGCGACATGTCGAGGTCGTACCCGGACACGAACTCGATCGCGAGTCGACGCAGCGCGGCCTGCACCCACGGGCGGCTGCGCACCGCGGTCTGCACGGCCTCGTGCAACGCGACCGTGAAACGGAGATCGCGCGCGTCGATCGACCACTCCTCCTCGAACCGCACGAGGTTCGTGAGCACGAAGGTCGGACCGGCGGGGTCGGTGGTGGGCAACGGGAGGTCGTACCGACCGAGCGCATGCTGGGCCAGGTAGCCGACCATCGAGCCGGCCTGGGTGCCGAGCAGCATCGGCGCGACCATGCCCATGATGCCGCCGAAACCCTCGGCACCGAGCCCGAGCGCTGCGAACGGCCCCGCGAGTTCCGGCGGGAGGTCGGACGGATCCCCCGCAGCGCCGTCGAGCGAGCCGCGCAGGCTCACCGCGAGCGCCTCGAGCACCGGCTTGAGCGCATCGAGGTGGAGCCGGGCCCACTCGGGGCGACCCACGACGCGCACGGGAGCGGAGAGCACCTCGGTGATGCCGGTCTCGGCTGCCACGACGCCCGCGGCCGTGCGAGCGAGATCCTCGAGGCCGGCGACCTCCCCCGGGTCGAGGGCGGCATCGTGCTCGCCGTCGAGCGCGACGTAGCCTGCCGTCTGGTGCGCGATCTCCCAGTTCACCGGACCCTCGGACTGGAGGAACCGCATCAGGTCCGCCAGGTTCATCGTGGTCGGGTCGAAGCCGGGAATGCCGAACGGCCCGAACGGGTCGCCGGATCCGGCGTTCGGATCGTCCGGGGTCGGAGTGTCGCTCACATGGTCAGTGTAGGGAACGAGCACGCGAACGCAGCCGTCGCGACGGCGACGCCCACCGTCGCCGTCACCGGCGCCTCGGGGCTCGTCGGGCGTGCGGTGCTGCGCGCCCTGGCCGCGAGCCCGACCGTCGGTCGGATCGTGGCGATCGATCTGCGCGAACCGGACGACCGGCCCGTGGGCACCGATCATCGGACGGGCGACATCCTCACCGCCGATCTCGAGGCGTGGTTCGCCGGAGTCGACGCGGTCATCCACCTCGCGGGCATCGTCGACCCGATCATCGACGAGGCGCTGGCCGCGCAGGTGAACGTGGTCGGCACGCGCCGGGTGCTCGACGCGGCGGCGGCCGCCGGTGTCGCCCGCATCGTGCGCGTGGCACCGGCCACCGTCTACGGCGCGTGGCCGACGAACCCCCAGCCGCTCACCGAGGACGCCCCGCTGCGTCCGGTGCCCGGCCACTCGACCGCGGCGCACGCGGCCGAGATCGAGCGGCTCCTCATCGACTGGCGGGCCGAGCACCCCGAGGTCACGGTGACGACCCTGCGGACCGCGCCGGTGCTCGGACGCGGGGCCGACCACGTGTGGGCCCGCGTGCTGGTCGGGCCGCGCCGGCTGCGGGTCCGGGGCGCGGCGAACCCGGTGCAGGTCGTCCACCCCGATGACGTCGCCGCCGCGGTGCTGCTGGCGGTCGCCGTGGACCTGCCCGGTGCGTACAACGTCGCCGCTGACGGCGCGCTGGCCGCCGAGGAGGTCGCGGCACTCCTGGGCCGTACCGATCTGCCGGCGCTGCCCGCCGAACTGCTCACCCGTGTCCTCACGCGGACCTTCGGGAGCGGGGCGAGCCCGGTGCCGCCCAGCGTGGTGCAGCACCTCGAGCACCCCTGGGTGCTCGCGACCGATCGCATCGCGGCCCGGGGCTGGCGGGCGCGGGTCACGAACGAGGAGTGCGTCCTCGAGGCACTCGACGCGAGGCCGGCGGCGCGCCCGGTCCCGTGGGCCGCGTTCGGTGCGGGCGCCGGCCTGCTGCTCGGGGCGTACGCGCTCCTGCGGTCCCGACGCCGACGCTGAGCGGGTGGCTCAGGCCGACGCGCCGGAGAGGTGCTCGTCGGTCCAGGTCGACCAGTCGTCGGTGAAGTACTTCACGCGCGTCTTCTTGTACTCCTTGACCGACCAGAGCAGCGCGTGCTCGTCGATGCCGGTCTCGGTGCGGATCGCGTCGATGGTGGCCTCGCAGTCACGGGCGCTCCGGCCGTGCACCATCGTGAAGACCGTGTAGGGCCAGTCCTCGTAGGTGGGGCGTCGGTAGCAGTGGCTCACTGCGGCGAACCCGGCCATCTGCGGTCCGATCTCGGCGAGTCGGTCCTCGGGCACCGCCCACACGCCCATCGCGTTCGCCTTGAAGCCGGCGGACCGGTGGTTCATGACCGCCGCGAAGCGACGCATCAACTTGCGGTCCAGGAAGGAGCGGAGCGCGTCGAGCAGTTCGGTCTCGGTGCAACCGATCAGTTCGGCCTGGGCGGCGAACGGACGCTCGACCACGGGCAGGTCCTCCTGCACGACCCTGATGACCGCGGTCTCGAGCGCGGTGAGGTCGGGTGCGGCCATCTCGGGTCGTCGTTCGGGTCGTTCGTGCTCGAGCACCTCGGTCTTGGCATCGGCTGCGGTGCGCCCGGTCATGTCGAGCTTCACGCCGATCTTGTAGAGGACGAGCGTCGGCAGTTTGCGGGTCACGACGGCCCCGCTCGCCCGGTGGAGTGCATCCACGTGTGCATCGAAGTCCTCACCGGGGGGCGTGGCGAGGGTGTACCAGAGGTTGTACGCGTGGTTGCGCTTGTAGTTGTGGCTCACGCCCGGGTGCTCGCTGATCACGGCGGCGGCCTCGTCGACCCGGTCGGGGTCGATCTGCGCGGCGATGAGCGCCGACTGGTACCCGAGGGCCCGGGTGTCGAAGATGGCCGAGAGCTGACGCAGGACCCCGGCGGACTTCACGGCGAGGATGCGCGCCCGGACCTCCGCCTCGGGGATGCCGAGCCGCTCGCCGAGCACGCGGAACGGCTCGGGGTCGAGTGGGAAGTCCCACTGGACGGCGTTGAGCAGGTCGCGGTCGAGGTCCGAGAGTTCGGAGGACCCTGAGGGCTCGGTGGCGGGGGCGTCGCTCATGGGTGGAGTCTCGCGCTCGGGGTCCGGAAACGTCCGCTCAGCCGCCGATCGGGGCGGATCCGAGGGTGACCTCGACGTCACGGGTGCGCCCCGACCGCTCGAGCGTGAGCCGGAGTCGCTCGCCCGGGGCCCGGGCCTGGAGCACGACGAGCAGTGCCTCGGCGTCCGCGGTCCGCCGACCGTCGGCCGCGTAGACCGTGTCACCGACCACGACCCCCGCCGCGGCGGCGGGCGAGTCCGGGGCGAGCGCGGTCACGGCGCCGGTGGGATCGATCCCGACGCCGAGCCACCCCGCGCGGGCCGGTCGCCCCGAGACCAACTGCGCGACGACCCTGCGGACCATCGCGGTCGGGGCGACCCGCGCGCCGCCGGCGTCGAGGCCGACGACGATCCCGACCAGCGCGCCGGCGTCCGAGATCACGGGTGCGCCGAGCACCGAGGTGTCGGACGTGGGACGCAGCAGCGCGGTGCCCTCGCGCACGCCGGCCACGTGACCGCCCGCGTCGACGACCCGGACCGCGCGCACCCGCACGCCGGTCGAGCCTGCGGGGCGGGCCAGGACGCGCACCCGCGCCCCCGCGGTCGGACTGGCCGATGCGCGCAGGTCCATCGGACCGTTGGCGCACTCGACCCCGGCGAGGTA
>JBEAXD010000259.1:0-10530 GCA_041159995.1 Actinomycetota bacterium
GGCTAGACCCGGTCCGCGCGCAGCCGCGCCCCGCCCCGAGCACCCGGCAGGCCGTCATCCGCACCGCGATCGTCCACGACCACCTCGTCCAGACCGGCGGGGCCGAGCGCGTGCTGTTGGCGATGGCGCGGGCGCTGCCCGGCAGCCCCGTCCACACCTCCTTCTACGAACCGGGCCACACCTACCCCGAGCTCGCCGGGATCGACGTCCGACCCATGCCGATCAACCGGATCGGGCCGCTGCGCGACCACCACCGCCTCGCGTTCCCGCTGCTCGCCCCCGCGTTCTCCGCCACGCGGATCGACGCCGACGTCACGCTGTGCTCGACCGCCGGGTGGTCCCACGGCGTGCACACGTCCGGGACGAAGGTCGCGTACTGGTACGCGCCGGCCCGCTGGCTGTACCAGATCGACCAGTACGCCGGGCACCGCCGCGCCGTGCGGTTCGGTGCCCGAGTGATGGCACCGGCGTTGGGACCGTGGGACCGACGGGCGGTGGCGGGCGTCGCTCGCCACCTCGCGCTCTCGAGCGTGATCCGGACCCGCCTGCAGGACATCTACCGGATCGACGTCGAACTGCTGCCGCCGCCCTCCACCTTCGGAGCCACCGGCGAGATCGCCGAGCACGGCATCGAGCCCGGCTACCTCCTGTGCGTCGCGCGCCTGCTCCCGTACAAGAACGTCGACGTCGTGATCGAGGCCGCCCGCCGGGTCGGCACGCGACTCGTCGTCGTGGGCCGGGGCCCCGAGGCCGAGCGACTCCGAGCGGCGGCGCCCCCGAGCACGATCTTCCTCGAGGGTGTCCCCGACGCTCGATTGCGGGCGCTGTACCGGGACTGCCACGCCGTGGTGGCGGCGGCGTACGAGGACTTCGGACTCACGCCGCTCGAAGCCGCGTCGTTCGGCCGCCCGAGCGCGGCGTTGGCCGGCGGCGGGTTCCTCGACACCGTCATCGACGGTGAGACCGGGGTGCTGTTCGAACGCCCCGATCCGACGACGGTCGCGGCGGCGCTGCGGCGGGTGCTCGACGAGACCTGGGACCCTGCGGTGCTGCGGGCGCGGGCCGCCGCGTTCTCGGAACCCGCCTTCGCCGAGCGACTGCGCGCCGTCGTCAGCGAGGCCGGGGCCTCGAGGTGATCGCACGGTCGTAGGCCGCGACCAGGTTCGCGGCCACCTCGTCGCGGGTCGGCAACCACTCGGGGACCACCGGCGCGTGGTGCGCCGGATCGATGGCCGCGGCACCGACGATCGCCTCGCACCATGCAGCACGGTCGTCGGGATCGAGCGCGGTCGTCCGGCCGTCCCCGACCTCGACGAGGGCCGGGTCGGTCGAGGAGATCACCGGGGTGCCGACGGCGAGGGCCTCGACGACCGGGAGGCCGAACCCCTCCTCCCGGGACGGGTAGAGCAGGACCGTCGCGTGCTCGTAGAGCCAGCGCAGCTCCGGATCGGAGAGGCCGCGCGCCCACGAGGCGATCCCGGCCCGCTCGAGCGCCGTGAGGCGGGCGACCGCATCCTCCGATCGCCATGCGCCACTCCCGGCGACGACCAGGTGCAGGCCCGTGGTCCGGTGGATGTCGGCCCACTGCTCGATGAGGAACGCGAGGTTCTTGCGAGGGGACAGATCACCGACGGCGAGGGCGAACCGCACCGAGTCGAGCGCTTCGATCGCGCGCGCCGGCGCCGAGTAGACCTCACTGGCGAACGGGAGCCCGATGCGCACCGCCTTCGCCCCCCAACCGGGGTCGGCGGCATGGATGGTGGCGACGATCGCCCGGGTGTGCGTCACGAGCACATCCGCCCGGCGCAGGGACCGCCGGTACTCCTGCGGGAGCACGACCCGCTTGGCCAGCCGGAACTGTCCCGGATCGTGGAGCAGCGTGAGGTCGTGGACCGTGAGCACCGTCGGCGCATCGGTCGAGGGCAGCACGTGCTTGCCGGCGTGGATCACGTCGACCCGATGCGCTGCGAGTGCCCGTGCGGCGCGGCGGTGCACCCAGAGCGCGGTGCTCATCTGCCCCCCGTCCGGGATCGTGACGGTCGCCACGAGGTTCGCCAACCCCATCGCCTCGACCACCTCCACCCCGGCGGCCGGCACCGCGGCGACGATCTCGACGTCGTGCCGCCGCCCGAGCACGGCGAGCATCTCGCGGGCCACCCGGGCGATGCCGTCGCGGCGGTCGACCGTCTCGGCGATCAGACCGACCCGCCGGCTCACGCTGCGGTCGTCCTCGGGGCGACGACCCGCGCCGGGCCCTCCTCGCGGTGGCGAGGAGCCATCGTCGACACGATGCCCAGCACCATCCAGAACAGCGCGTCCATCGGCACCATCTCGAAGTAGGTCGCGACGACCGCCGCCCCCATGATCCCGAGCACCGTCGCGCTCCAGGACGCGGCGAAGTCACGATCGAGTCCTTCGACCCGCCGTTCGACGTACCGGCCGGTGAGGAACGCACTCACGAGCAGGGCCACGAACAGCCACAGCCCGACGATGCCCAACTCGAACCCGACCTTCAGGTACGAGTTGTCGGATTGGAACGCGACCGGCTCGGACGGATCGGTGCTCGTCAGGCTCTGGGCCTTCTGGCCGGCCGCGCCGATCGTCCCGATGCCGATGCCGATCGGGTTCGTGAAGAGCTCACCCGCACGCTCCGACCAGGACGAGGTCCGCACCCCGAGGCTCTGCCCCTGAGTCGCCGCGTTGGTGAAGCTGGAACCCTGCGGCAGCAGCAGGAACGCGACGAGCGCGAGCGGGATGAGGGCGACGAGCACCTTGTACCGGTGGAACGCGAGGTAGAGCAGGCCGATCGCGAGACCGAGGAACGCGCCCCGCACGTAGGTGAACACGAGGGCCGACCCGAGCACGGGTGTCGACAGCAGGAACAGGCGGTTCCGCAGCCGGTGCGGATCGGAGATGGCCTGGGGTACGGCGAGGAGCACCGTCAGCATGATGTAGAACGCGAACGGGAACGGCTGGTTGAAGGTCGAGAACGACCGGAGCCGGAATCCGGCGGTGAAGCGGATCACCTCGTTGTACGGGTACCCCCATGCGTTGAGCACCTCGTGGCCGACCCGCTGCTGGTAGAGACCGAACAACGAGGTGGCGAAGGCCATCGCGACGAAGATCGTGATGAGTCGGTCGCGTTCGGTGGCGTCCAACGGACATCGCCACACGACGAGTGCCAGCAGCACGTTGAAGAAGGAGAGTCGTAGACCGACCATCGCGTTCGCACGGCTCACCATCGGCACGGTGATGAGCGCGACCACCATGAGCCCCGCCACCGCCGGCGCCCATCCCGGCAGTCGGCGACCCTTCGGACCGCGGGCGTCCTGGGGGCAGAGGAAGGTCGCGAGCAGGAGACCCAGCACCACTGCCTCCTTCCACCCCAGCGCGAACTCGGGGAACGGGAGGATGTAGAGCAGGCCGTGGAGGGGCAGGAGCGCAGCGAGCCCGAGCACGCCGATCTGCGGTCGGCGCACCACGGCGACCGCGATCGGTGCGAGCACCGCGAGCAACAGGACCAACGGCCACGCCCCGGACACCACCGCAGCCGCGGCGATCAGGCCCGCGACGACCAACGGGATCCCGGCACGCCCGCCGAGCGCCGACCGCCCGGTGCGCCGCCCGACGAGGTTGCGTGTCGCCGCGGTCATCGCATCGAGACTACCCGTGGTTCCGACGCCCGGGACCCGGGCCTAGAGTGAGGGCCGCCATGGATCTCGCCGCTCACTTCCGGATCATCCTGCGGTCCTGGAAGCGCATCCTCCTCGTCGCGGTGCTCGTGGGCGTGCTCGTGTTCCTCTACACGAACCGCTCCCCGCGCGTGTACCGCGCGTCCGAGCTGCTCGCCGTGACCCCGTCGGACACCGGCGCGGGACAGAGCAACGCCGATCAGGCGAACTACCTCGCGCAGTCCTACGCGCTGCTCGTCGACACGCCGAGTGTCGCCGGCACCGCCGCTCGCACCTCCGGCCTCGGCATCAGCGCCGACGAGGCCGAGGCCCGCGCCTCGGCGGCGGCCGTCGGCAGCCTCGGGTACCTCGAGGTGTACGCCACCGGACCGTCCCCCGAGGCCGCGCGGCGGCTCGCCGATGCGGTGTCCCGTACCCTCATCGAGCAGGTGCAGGAGTCCGAGCGGGAGGCGCTCGCCGAGGACATCGCCCCGCTGACCGAGCAGCGGGCCCGCCTCCAGGCCCAACTCGATGCACTCCCGCCGGGCTCTCCCGAGGCGGCGAGCGTCCAGGCCAACATCGACGCCATCAACCAGGTCGAGGCGGAGCGCCGGGCGAAGCCGGCGAACCGGATCAACGTGTCGGC
Organism: Actinomycetota bacterium; assembly: GCA_041159995.1. Taxonomy (GTDB): domain Bacteria; phylum Actinomycetota; class Acidimicrobiia; order IMCC26256; family IMCC26256; genus IMCC26256. The sequence continues at coordinate 4,318 of JBEAXD010000259.1, forward strand.
CGCGGCGCGGGCCTCCGAGACCCCGATCGCGCCCCACCCGATGCGCTCGGCGATCATCGCCTTCATCATCGCGGCGATCCTCGCCGGCGAGGCGATCGTCGCCAGCCGTGCGATCGGTGACCGCATCGGCCGATCGGGCGACACCGACGCCGACATCGCACGGATCACCGGGCTCCCGATCATCGGGCACATCCCGAAGGGGGAGGGGTTCGAGACCGTCGAGGCGTTCCGGGTGCTGCGCACCAACCTCATCGTGCTCGAGGCGGCCGGCCGCCCCCGCACCGTGGCCGTGGTCGCGCCCACCCAGGACGCGGGCAAGACCTTCGTGGCGACCAACCTCGCGCGCTCGACCTCGGCCCTCGACGACAAGGTCGTGCTCATCGACGCCGACCTCCGCCGGCCCACGGTCCACGACCGACTCGACGTGCCGCGCTCCCCCGGTCTCACCTCGGTGCTCCAGGGCGCCGACCTCTCCGAATGCCTGCGGCGGGTGCAGGACAGTCCGTTCCTGCGCGTCCTCGCCTCCGGTCCGCCGGTCGAGGACCCGTCGGCGGTCCTCGGGGCCCGGTCCTTCCGCACCGTCCTCGACGCGCTCCGGGCCGTTCGCCTCGTCGTCGTCGACACGCCGCCGGCCGCGTTGTTCTCCGACGCCCTCGCCGTGGCGTCCCAGTGCGACGCCACGGTCCTCGTCGTGGACGTCACCAACAGCCGGACCGCCCAGATCCGCAGGACGCTCGAGGACCTCGAGCGGGCCGGGGCCAACACGGTCGGCATCGTGGCGAACCGCACGGCGACCACGAACCGCGCCTCGTACTACGAGGGCTGATCCGACCACCCGTCACGCCGGCGTCGCGTCGTTCCCCTCGTCGGCCGCGCCGTGCCGCACGAGCCCACCGATCCGGGCCTCCCGCGCGAGGGCCCGGAGGCCACCCGGCCCGTCGATGTTCATGACGTGGAGCAGGCCGAGGAACACGAGGCCGCCGCCGATGAGCGCGACCCACCACGGCAGGACGAGGCGCCCCGCGACCGCGACACCCGCCATCGCGCCGGCGGCGAGGACGACCTTGCCCGTCGCCGCGATCGGCAGCGGCCGGACGCCGTCGACCCGCAACGCCCCGCCGAGCAGGACCGCGAACACGACGGTCTCGGTGACGACGGTCGCCCACCCCGCACCGTTGTAGGAGTACCGCGGGATGAGGAAGAGGTTGAGACCCACGTTGAGCACGACACCGAGCAGCATCGTGATCGGGTAGAGCCGACGACGGTCCGCCGCCACGAGCACGATGAACCAGAGCGCGGTGAAGAAGTGGATCGCCTGCCCCACCACGAGCAGCCGGGCCGAGGTCGTCGCCGAATCGAACCGCTGGGTGTAGAGCAACGGCACGAGGCGATCGGCCGCCATGAAGAATCCGACGCCGGCGCCGACCGCGGCGACGCACAGGATGAGGTACGCCTGCCGCACGGTCCGGTGGAACGCCTCGCCGTCCTTGCCCCAGTGCGCGATGAGGAGCGCCGCGGTCGGCGTGATGACGGCCGACGGGATCGCACCGACGAGGTCCGAGAACTTGTAGCCGACGCTGTAGACGCCGACCGCGGCGAACGAACCCAGGATCGACAGCATCACGATGTCGAGGCGGAAGTAGATGGTGTCGAGGGCCGAACCGAGCGCGAGCGGTGCCGCCTCCTTGAGCCAGTACCCCCACTTCGCCGGTTCGACCCGGAGCCGGAGCGGCTCCCCGTGACGTCCGGCGATGAGCAGGAACACGACGAACACCACCGAGTTGAGGACGGTGGCCCACGCGAACGCCGCGACCGAGGAACGGCCGGAGAGGATGATGACCACCGTGACGGCGAACTGCACCGCCTGGCCGAGGAAGATCCCCCAGGCGATGCTCCGCAACCAGAGTCGGGCCTGGAACAGGAGTCCGATCCCCCATCCTGCGGAGAGGATGACGAGGTTGAGGCCGGCGATGGCCGTGATGAGGACCACGTGGCCCGCGTAGTCGCCGAGAATCACCCAGGCCAACGCGATCGCATAGGCGACGAACCCGATCGCGCCGCGCAGCCCGATGTACGAGCCGACGACCTCGCCCGCCCCCTCCTCCGCGGCGATGACCTCGGCGAGCACGACCCGGCTGAGCTTGAGGTCCGAGATGAACCCCACGATGCTCAGCAGGCTCAGGACGAAGGAGAGTTCACCCCAGTCGCTGTCCGAGAGCTGCCGGACGATGAGGATCGAGCCGAGCCACCCGAACGCGGCGACGCCGTAGCGCCCGACGACGAGCGCGCCCGCACCGGTGAGGAGCGAGCGCGACGCCTTCGGAGTCCGGGGCGCGGGCTGACTGGTGATCGCACCCTCCTGCGGGGACCCGCTCCGCGTCGTGGAGCGCTCGTTCCCGGATCGTAGCCATCGCCCCACCGGGCCGGATCCGATCCCGCGCCGCGCCATGCGCCGAATCAGACGACGCGGCAGCCGAGCAACGGGTTGACGCCGCCCGCATCGTCGATCGCGTACGCGCACACCGTGTGCGCGCCCGGCCCGACCGGAACGGACACCGCGAACCCGTGCGCCGCACCGTAGGCCGGGAAGATCGGGACCAGATCGGTCCGTGCCGCATCCGCGGTCACCACGGTGGCGACCCCGTTCACGTACACGTGCACCGTGACCGCGCCCGAGACGTCGGGATCGATCGCCCAGCCGGCGATCTGCACACGGTCACCCAGATCGGTCACGCCGTCGAGCGAGCCGATCGGGGCGTGGGAGACCACGACCGTGCGGCACCCGAGCAGGGTGTGACGCCCCGCCGCCACGTTGATCGCGTACGCGCACACCGGCACGGGCCCCTCGCCGGGTGCGGGCACGACCGTGTCGAACCCGTGGGCCGACCCGTACCCCGGGAAGGCCGCACCGATGTCGGCGCGGGTGTCGTCGGCGATGACCGGACTCCCGGCCCCACCCACGTAGGCGTGCACCTCGATCGGCGCCGCGGTCTCGGGGTCGATCGCCCACCCGGTCACCCGGAGCCCCCCGGGCACACGGGTGATCGCATCGAGCGAGCCGATCGGGTCGGCCTGGATCACCACGTCGGCGCACCCGAGCAGCGTGTTGGTGCCCGCGGTCCCGCCGTTGATCCCGAAGGCGCACACCCGGTGCGGGCCCGCCGGCACCGAGAAGGTCGCCGCGAATCCGTGGGCGAGCCCGTAGCCGGGGAACACCCGGGCGACGTCGGCCCGGTCGTCGTCGGCGGTCGTCGCGCCGACCCAGGTCGTCCCGTCCATCCAGAGGTGCACCGGGATCGACCCGTCGTGGTCACCGTCGATCGCCCACCCGCGGACCTGCAGGCCGCCGATGCCGGAGGACGCGGCATCGAGGTAACCGAACGGCGATGCGGTCACGGCCACGTCCTGGCACCCGATGATGCGGCTGGTCCCGGCTCCGACGTTCTGGGCCACGGCGCACAGCGTGTGCGGCCCCTCGGGGACGCGCACGGTGGTGGTGAAGCCGTGCTCGGCACCGTAGGCCGGGAAGGTCGTGGCGAGCGGCGCGCGACCCTCGGATGCGGTGACGGTACCGAGCAGCCGGAAGCCCTCCATCCACACCTGCACCGCGATCGGCTCGGTCGTCTGCGGATCGATCGCCCACCCGCGCACCGTCACGCCGTTCGGTCCGGTCGACGTGCCCTCGAGCCAGCCGATCGGATCGGTACCCGGGATCCCGCCGGTGATCGCCGGTCGGGTGGTGGTCGTCGTGTTCGGTGCGACCGTGGTCGTCGTGGTCGGGGCCACGGTGGTCGTCGTCGTTCCATCGGAGGCGGGCAGACCCTGGGTCGCGAGTTGCTGGTACGTCCCGAAGGCGGGCTTCATCGTCCAGTTGCGTCGCAGCAGGCCGAAGTTGTCGTCGTAGTAGGACAGGTTCGAGCCCGAGTCGCGGTGCATGTGCCAGAAGAGCGGACCGGTGAACGCTCCGAACGTCGTCGTCCACGAGCGGTAGTAGCTCGTGAGGAAGCGGGCCTGGGTCGCCTCGTCGACGGACCGACCCGGGTCGGTCCCGGTCGGCGCCCCCGCCTCGGTCCCCCACACCATCTTCGCGCCGTCCCCGTTGGCCGGCATGATCTGGTATAGGAACCCGGTCTGCGTGAACGCGTTCCACGTCTGCCCCCCGGAGGGGTCGTAGGGGAACGAGTAGGGGTGGTGGCCGACCGCGTCGAAGGAACCGCGGCCGCCGCGCGCGTAGATGCCCTGCAGGAAGGTGGTCGGCGCGATGTCGGTGCCGTCGGCGGCATCGGGCGCGGGCGAGAGTCCGCCGGTCACGACCGTGGCCCCGGGATCCACCGCCTTGATGCCGGCGTACGCGGCCTTGAGCAGGCCGACGTACCGGTCCAGGTTCGGCTTCGGCTGGGCGAACGGCTTGTGGTTCGGCTCGTTCCAGATCTCCCACGCGCGCACGGTGTTGCGCCAGGCCGGGTCGGCGCCGTTCGCGCCGTAGCGCGCCGCCGCGGCGCGAGCGAACGCGCCGTAGGCCGCGCCGTCGGTCGGCATGCACTTGTTCGACCCGGTCGGGCAGTCCGCCGGGCGGGCCCACGGCGGCGAGTACCCGAGCTGGCCGAGCACCTTGAGACCACGGGCCCGGGCCGCTGCGACGATGCGGTCGGTGGCGCGGTCCCACCGCCAGGTCGTCGGGGACTCGTACTGGATCGACGCCCAGTCGAAGTCGACGCGGATCCACGTCGCGCCCGAGGCGGCGATCGCATCCATGTCGCGGGTGAAGTCGGCGGAGGACTGCCAGAGGATCGCACCGCCGGTCGCCATACCCATCGAGGGTGCGATCGGCGAGGTGCCCACCGCGTCCACCGGTCGCGGCGCGGCCACGGCGAGACCCGATGCGAACAGCACGCCGGCGAGGACGGCGGCAGCGGCGCGACCGACGCCCCGGCGCAGCGGTCCGATGTTGCCGGTGTTGGTGCTGTGACTCCTGATCATGGGAGGAGTCATCGGCCCCGATGGTCTGGGCCTTGAGTCCCAGACCGGAACGATCCTCGGTGCTCCCGGTCGCGACCCGCCCGGGCGGCCTCAGCCCCCGACCCGCCTCACTCGCCGCGGCAGAGCAGCAGGTGGTACGGCGTCGCCGCGAGGATCTTCAGGTCGGTCCAGAACCCGATCGTCTCGACGTACTCGAGGTCGATGTCGACGCACTCGTGCATCTGCGCACCCCGACCCCGCTCCCGGATCTGCCAGAGACCCGTGATCCCGGGCCGCACCGCGTGGCGGGCGTGCTCCCAGGGCTGGTACCGCTCGACCACGGTCGGCAACTCGGGACGGGGTCCGACGATGCTCATCTCGCCCCGGAGGACGTTCACCAACTGCGGGAGCTCGTCGATGCCGGCGGCCCGGATCACCCGACCGAGGCGCGTGTGGCGCGGATCCGCCACGGACTTGTGGGTGACGCGCCGATCCACCGGCACCTCCACCCGCTGCTGGCGTCGATCGGCCTGCATCGTGCGGAACTTCAGCACGGTGAACGGCACGCCGTCGCGCCCGACCCGCTGCTGTCGGTAGATGATCCCCCGGCCGAGCGTCGCGCGCAGTGCGAGCGCCGTGATCGACAGTACCGGCGAGAGGACGAGCAGCATCCCGAACGCGAAGAGACGATCGAGCGTGGGCTTGAGCACGCCGACGTAGAACCCACCGACGGGACGTGTTCCCGACGCCGGCTCGGGCGCGACGAACAGTCGGCGCGAGCGGGTCCGCTGCGCGGTCTCGAGGTGGGGGGTCGCGTCGGCCACGCCCTCCCATCGGTCGCGGGGAGTCCCGACCTGAGCCATTGTTCGCGAGATCCCCGGACCCGGAGGAGGAGCGGCCGCCGCCGCTCAGGCCTCGGAGCGTGTGCGGGAGAACCGGACCAGTGCGGCGCCACCGAGTGCCGCGGCGCCACCCATGGCGACCAGGCCGAGGAGGTCACCGCCGGTGACCGGCAGACCGGCCGTCGAGGCCGCCACGTTCTCGGCGGTCTCGCCGAGCACCTCGGTCGGGACCGTCGTCGTGGACGGGATCGTCGTCGACGTCCGCGGCGGGTACTCGTCGTCCGCGTGGGCCGGGATGGCGGTCAGCACACCGAGCGCCAGGCCGGCGCTCGCCACGAGTGCGGAGATCCCGGCGGTGGTGCGGCGGTTCAGCATGTCGGCGGTCCCCTCGTTGACACTCGGTGTGGTTCGG
>JBEAXD010000001.1:0-3706 GCA_041159995.1 Actinomycetota bacterium
GTGCGTCGGCGGGTGCCATCAACGCGGCATGGGTGGCCGGGGATCCGCACCTCGAGGACCTCGACGGACTCGAGCGGATCTGGCTCGGTCTGCGCACTCGCGACGTCTTCCCGACCGATCCGCTCCGCGGGCTCCTGGGCTTCCTCGGCCGACGCGCCTCGCTGGTGCAGAACCATGCGCTCCGGTCGTTGCTGCGCCGCCACGTCAAGTACGAGCGCCTCGAGGACGCACCGATCCCCGTGAGCGTGATCGCCACCGATGTGCTCACCGGACTCGAGGTGGTGATCGATCGCGGCCCGACGGTCGACGCGTTGCTCGCCTCGAGCGCCATCCCGGGCGTCCTCCCACCGGTAACGGTCGACGGCGCGCCGCTCATCGACGGCGCGATCGTGAACAACGTCCCGATTTCGGAGGCGGTCGACCGCGGTGCCACGGAGGTGTGGGTGCTGCCCACCGGTTACGCGTGCAACCTCGAGGAACCGCCGACGAGCGCGCTCGCGCTCACGCTGCACGCGCTGTCGCTGCTCATCGAGCAGCGACTCATCCGCGACGTGCAGCAGTTCCAGTCGGTGGTCGACCTCCGGGTCATCCCCCCGCTCTGCCCGCTCACCGTGTCGCCGGCCGACTTCTCCCAGGCCCGCATCCTCATCGACCGTTCCCAGGAGGCGGCGCGGCGGTGGATCGATCACCTCGGGACCCACGTCGCAGCGGATCAGTCCCGCGACCTCGGGTTCCACCGGCACGGCGGCGCGTGATGGGCGGCCGATGGCGGGTGACGAGTGCCGCACTCGACCGACTGGGTGCGACCGACGCGTTCCGCGAGTTCGCGGCGCGGTGGGACCGGAGCGCGCCGGGAGATCCGATGACGCCGACGCGGGCCTACGGCAGCCTCGTCGATCATTCGGGGTGGGACTCGGCGGGTGCGATGCGGAGCGCGCTGAGCGACAACCACGGGGGTGGCATCCCGATCACGGTCATCGATGCGTTCGTCGCCTGCTGCAGCCCCGCGTTCGAGGACTGAGTCCGTCCGCCGTCAGCGCCGTCGCAGCACCACCCAGGTGAACGGCTGGACGGCTCCCCACGGCGTGGTGTGATCGATCTGCTCGGCCCGTTCGAGCGTGAAGGTCGGGGCGAACAACGTCGCGAGTCCCTCCGGGTCGGCCCGGTGCACGGGGAGACCGGAGCAGGCCTCCGGACCATCGGGCGCGAAGCAGCCGATGACCGCGACGCCACCGGGGGCGACCGTGGCGCCGGCGATCTCGGCGTACCGAGCCCGATCGGCCGGATCGGTGAGGAAGTGGAGCACGGCGCGGTCGTGCCAGCAGTCCACCGTGATCGCGGGGGTGTCGGTGAGCACGTCGCCGACCACGGTGCTGAGGCGGGTATCGGCCCCGATCCGATCGCGGGTCTCGGCGAGGGCCGTGCCCGACAGGTCGAGCAGCGTGACGGCCGACCACCCGCGGGCGAGGAGCGCGTCGACGAGGTGCGATCGACCCGCTCCGACGTCGATGGCGCGCCCCGGGCGGTTGCTCGAGGTGGCGATGAGGTCGAGGGAGACCGTCGGTTCGTCCTCGAACCACGAGGTCTCGTCCGGTCGCTTCGACCCGTAGACCGACTCCCAGTGCGCCGCATCCTGCTCAGCCACGCAGGGTCTCCCGGCAGCGGTCGTGGCATCGGTGGTCGGGACGCCGAGCACCCTGCGGGCTCGGGACGTCGATGGACTCCTCGATCGCGGTCACGGCCAGATCGTAGGGACCGCGCGTCTCGGTTCGGGCCGTTCGCCCCCTTTCGGTGACCTTCGGCCCTACGCGCCGGACCCGGGTGTGACCGAGGATCGACGTCCGGACCACGGGAGAGGAGTCGACGATGACGCGCAAGCGGGTCCTGGTGCTCGGTGGAAACTTCGGCGGGCTCACGGCCGCCCTCGCGGTGCGCCACGAACTGCACGGGGACGTGGACGTGACCGTGGTGTCGGCGTCGGACCGGTTCCTGTTCAACCCGTCACTCATCTGGCTGCCGTTCGGCAAGCGCACCCCCGACGACATCACGTTCCCGTTGGGCCCGACGTTCGAGGAGCACGGGATCGACTTCGTCCACGCGGAGGCGACCCGTCTCGACCTCCCGAACCGTCAGGTCGAGACGACCGCCGGGACCTACGCCTACGACTACCTCGTCATCGCCACCGGCTACCGCAACAACTTCGACGCGGTCCCCGGTCTCAAGGAGGGGAACGCGTACACGATCACCACCCTCGAGGACGCGATCCACGCCGGTGAGGGCTGGAAGCGGTTCCTCGACGACCCGGGCGACATCGTCATCGGTGCCACCCAGGGCGCGGGCTGCTTCGGCGCCGCGTACGAGTTCCTCTTCAACACCGCCTACCAACTCAGGAAGGCGGGCCTGAAGAAGCAGGTGAACCTCACGTACGTGACCTCCGAGCCCTTCCTCGGCCACTTCGGGATCGGCGGACTGCCGCACGGCGAGTCGCTGCTCGGCATGTTCCTCAAGAAGGAGAGGATCGGCTCGCACATCAACGTCGCCATGCGGGAGGTCGACGAGGGCCGCGTCGTGCTCGAGGACGACTCCACCGTCGACTTCGCCTACGCCATGATCGTGCCGCCGTTCGTGGGTCAGCCCTTCATCCGGGCGGCCACCGAGATCGCCGATGAGAAGGGCTACGTGAGGGTCCGGGACACGTACCAGACCGAGGCCTACGACGAGGTCTACGCGGTGGGCATCGCGGCGGCGGTCGAGGTGCCCTGGCAGACCCCGACGCCGGTGGGCATCCCGAAGACCGGATTCCCGACCGAGCAGCAGGCCCACGTGGCCGCCAAGAACATCGCCGCACAGATCAAGGGCGAGCCGGTGCACGAGCACAAGACGTTCGGCGAGATCCCGGCGGTGTGCGTGATGGACGCCGGCAACAACGGCGTCATCATCCTCGCCGACCACATGCTCCCGCCGCGCAAGCACGGTGTCCTCATCCCCGGCCCGCAGGCCCACGCCATGAAGCTCGGGTTCGAGAAGTACTTCCTCTGGAAGGCCCGACACGGCCACGTGATGTTGCCCTGACCGGCCCTCAGGTGAGCTGCCGCACGAGGAACCAGATCGCGAACACGACGAGCATGCCGCCGAACGCGCGACGGGTGTGGTCGGGATGGATCCGCTGGGCGAGGTGGGCGCCGTAGGCCGAGGCGGGGATCAACCCGAGTGCGAACCCGGCGGACACGGCCCAGTCGATGTGGCCGAGCACCGCGTGGGTGATGACCGTGGGGATGGTGAGTGCGCCGACCGCGACCATGGAGGTGCCCGCCGCCCGGGTCGCGGTCATCCCGAGCATGAGGACGAAGAGCGGTACGAGCAGGAAGCCGCCGCCGTTGGCGAGGAGTCCGGTGAGGAAACCGACCGCGAAGGTGCTGGTGACGACCACGAGGGTCTGCTCCCGACGCAGGTGTCCGCGGTGCTCGGCGCCGGCCCGGTCGGGGATCACCAGGCGCGCCCCGATGATGAGCAGCATGACCCCGGAGAGCACGAGGAGCGTCGGGCCCCCGACCACCTGGGAGACGAGGGCACCGATCACGGTTCCCGGGAACCCGCTCGCGATGGTGAGGCGCGCGACGCGGTGATCGAAGTTCCCGGCCCGGACGTAGCGGCGTGCCCCGTTGAACGCCGCCGGGACCATGGCCGGGAGCGGGGAGGCGACGGC
>JBEAXD010000055.1:0-6432 GCA_041159995.1 Actinomycetota bacterium
CGGCGGCGACGAACTCGCCCTCGAGCTCGCGCACGCGCTCGAGGCCGACGGCCGCTTCGAGCGCAGGCAGCACGACCCGCTCCTCGTGGTCCTGATGGATGAAGTACTCGCCGGCGAACGCTGCGAGGTCGAGGTGCAGGGTGCGCATCGCGGCGTGCGGATCGGTCGCCGTGAGCAGACGGTCGGCCGACCGGCGCAGTGCGGCGGCGCGCGGCGCGAGGAACGCGTGCGCGGCGTGGATCTCGGCGCCGAGATCGGGCAGCACATCATCGATCACCGGGCCCGTGATCCGATCCTCGACGTCGGCGTGCGAATCGAGCAGGTCGACGAGTTCCTGCACCATCTCGGCGAGCCCCGTGCGGTTCTCGGGGTCATCGGGATCGAGTGACGAGGTCGAGCTGATCGCGAGCGTCAGGCCGAAGCGGATGCCCTTGTGCACGTCACGCCACAGGGCGGACGCGGGGAGCACGGGTTGCGGGTCGGTCACGGTGCCTCCGGTCGGCTCGAGGGGCCGGTCAGCCCCCGGTGCCCCAGCCCGTCGCGGCGTCGATGCGGTCCATCACCTCGGCGTCGAGCTTCGCCATGACCTCGAGTGCCCCCATGTTGTCCTCGACCTGGGCGGGCCGGCTCGCGCCGGTGATGACGGTCGAGACTCGCGGGTTCCTCGCACACCACGCGATCGCGAGTTGGGCGAGCGTGCAGCCGAGCTCGTCGGCGATCTCCTTGAGGGCGCGCACCTTCGTGCTCGCCTTCTCGTTCGTGAGCATGCCCTGGAGCCACTCGTACCCGGGGAGCGCACCGCGGCTGTCCTCGGGGATGCCGTCGAGGTACTTGCCGGTGAGCAGGCCCGACGCGAGCGGGCTCCAGGTGGTGAGACCGAGCCCGATGTCGTCGTACAGGCGCGCGTACTCGATCTCCACCTTCACCCGGTCGAGCAGGTGGTACTGCGGCTGCTCCATCACCGGCTTGTGGAGGTGGTGACGCTCGGCGATCTCGTACGCCGCGCGGATCTCGTCGGCGGTCCACATCGACGTGCCCCAGTAGAGCGCCTTGCCCTGGGCGATCATGTCGGACATCGCCCACACGGTCTCCTCGATCGGGGTCTCCGGGTCGGCGCGATGGCAGAACACGAGGTCGACGAACTCCAGCCCGAGACGCTCGAGCGAACCGTCGATCGCCTGCATGAGGTACTTGCGGTTCAGGGTGTTCGACATGTTCACGCCGCCGTGGATGCCCCAGAACAACTTCGTGGAGATCACGTACTCGTGGCGCTTCCAGCCGAGTTCCTCGATGGCGTCGCCCATGATCTGCTCGGACTGCCCGCCGGCGTACGCCTCGGCGTTGTCCCAGAAGTTGACGCCCGCCCGCTGCGCCGTGTCCATGCAGGCGAGGGCCGTGTCGAGCCCCATCTGGGTGCCGAAGGAGACCCAGGATCCGAAGGACAGGACGCTGACCTTGAGGCCGGACCGGCCGAGTCGTCGGTACTCCATCGTCATCGTGTGCTCCTCGCGATCGTCGCCCGCAGGGGGTTGGGCGTGACGGCGCGCACTCTACGGCCCGTGGCAGGCTCTGCGCCCGAGGGGACGGGGGAGGACGGATGGGGCGGAACGGGATGCGCACGGTCGTGCTCGGCGTGGTCGTGGTCCTCGGCCTCGGCACCGTCGTCGCCGCGGGCCCGGCGGGGGCCGAGCCGAGGACCCGCCGCTGCGGCGCGGATCCGGGGTTCGCCCGCATGCAGGAGTGCGTCCGCCTGAACCAGATCCAGGTGATCGGCAGCCACAACTCGTACCACCTGCGCGCCCGGGAGCCGTTCTGGTCGGCGCTGTCCGGGTTCCTGCCCGAGACCGCGGCGAGCCTCGACTACTCGCACCTGCCCCTCGCCAACCAGTTCTCGGATCAGAACGTGCGCCAGATCGAACTCGACATCGCCACCGACCCGAAGGGCGGTCGGTACGCGACCCACCGGGTGCTGAGACTGGTGGGCGAACCCACGCGCTCGCCCGATCCGACGCTGCGCAAGCCGGGCATCAAGGTCCTCCACGTCCCGGAGGTCGACTGGGAGACGACCTGCACGACCCTGCGCATCTGCCTCGCCCAACTGCGGCGCTGGTCGAGTGCGCACCCGGGTCACGTGCCGATCGCGGTGCTGCTCGAACTCAAGGAGGACGAGACGCCGGATCCGGTGGACCTCGGATTCGTGTCGGCGCAACCGTTCCGGGCGAAGGACCTCGACGAGTTGGACGCGACGATCCGCGACGAGATCCCGCCGCGCATGCTCTACACGCCCGATGAACTGCGGGGCTCGGCGAGGACGCTGCCCGCGGCGATCCGGCGCACCGGATGGCCGACCCTCGCGCAGGCGCGGGGCACCGTCATGTTCCTCATGGACAACCAGGGCTCGGTGCGCGACCTCTACCTGCGCGGTCACCGCAACCTGGCTGGCCGGGTGCTGTTCACCTCGTCGAAGCCGACCGAGCCGAGTGCTGCCTTCGTCAAGGAGAACGACCCGATGGGCCTCGCGGGGCAGCGCATCCGGCAGCTCGTCCGGGACGGCTTCGTGGTGCGCACCCGGGCCGATGCCGACACCGTGCAGGCCCGCACCGGCGACACCACGATGCGCGACGCCGCGCTCGCGACGGGGGCGCAGTGGGTGAGCACCGACTACCCGACCATCTCGAACAACCGCTTCGGTACCCCGTACTTCGCCGCGATCCCCGGTGGCACGGTCGCCCGCTGCAATCCGGTGAACGCACCACCCGGTTGCGTGTCGAGCCTCCTCGAACGGCTCCGGTGAGTGGGCGCGTAGAGTCCGGCCCATGACTCCTGAGGACCTCGTCGAACTCGAAGCGATCAAGCGCCTGAAGTACGCCTACTTCCGGAACCTCGATCTCAAGCAGTGGGACGACATCCGCGAACTCTTCACGCCCGACGCGACCTGCGCCTACAGCGCGGGCGCGTACTCGTACGCGGGGCGCGACGCCATCGTCGAGTTCTTCCGCAAGGGCATGGGGTCCGAGACCTTCCACTCGAGCCACAAGGCCCACCACCCGGAGATCGAACTCACGGGTCCCACGACGGCCACCGGGGTGTGGGCCCTCGAGGACCGGGTGGTGGACACCCAGTGGGGGATCGTGATCCAGGGTGCGGCCTTCTACGACGACGACTACGTGAAGGTCGACGGCGAGTGGCGGATCGCCCGCACCGCCTACAAGCGCGTCTACGAGACGATGGAACCGCTCGGACCGAACGTCACGGTCACCGCTTCGTACTGGGCGACCGGGGGTCGTTCGAGCCTCCCCGCGCCGGAGTAGTCGTCAGGGGCACCCGTGTCGCGCGGGTGTCCGGTCGGTCGCAGGCGGGAACGCCTCCAGCAACGCCGCCGCCCGGGCCGGCCGCGGGCTGAGCTCGCCACCGCAGTTCGGGCAGGTCCCGCCGAGGTGCTCGGCGCACCCTGCGCACCACGTGCATTCGAACGAACAGATGCGCGCGTCGTCCGCGGACGGATCGAGGTCGCGATCGCAGCACTCGCAGTTCGGCTTCATCGCCAGCATGGGTGGTTCACTCCTCGGTGGGGATCGGTGCGTTCCGTCGCCGGTACGCAGTGGTGTTGACGCGATTGCCGCACCGTTCCGTCGAACACCAGCGTCGACGGCCGGGCCGCGAGGCGTCGTGGAACAGCAGCGCACAGTCGGGGCCCTCACACCGGCGGAGCCGACCGTCCTGCGCGGCGAGGAGGTCCACGGCGTCGATCGCGATCGCGGCGAGCGCGCTCTCGGCCTCGGCCGCGGGTCGCAGCGTGGTCGCACTGCTGTGGGTCCCGGTGAGGGTTCGGAACGGCCCGGGCCGGGCGGCCCAGTCGTTGATGCGGGCGCGATCGGTGCGGCGGGGAGGGCGGCCGTCGATCGTGTCCATCGCAGCACGGAACACGGACTCGCGCAGTTCGATCGCCGCCTCGAGTGCCCCGTCGTCGATCGGACCGCGGACCGGTGCGATGGCGAGCGAGATCCACCGCCGGAGGTCGGTCGGGCGCTCGAGCATCTCGCGGGGTGCGACCCGCCGGTACCGGAGGGTCCAGGTGAGGTCGAGCGAGAGTCGACCGCCGAACCGGAACGCTTCGGCCGCCGTCACCGGGTATCCGCATCCGTGGGGGCATCCGGCGGTCGAACGGTGACGACCAGTTCGATCTCGAGCACGAGGTCGGCAGGGAGTGCCGCGACGCCGACGGCGAGCCGTACGTGACGACCGCGTTCGCCGAAGACGTCGACGAACACCCGCGACGCCGCGTCGATCACGCCGGTCTGCCCGGTGAAGTCGGGGGTCGAGTTCACGACCGCGCCCATGTGCACGACGCGCTCGACCGCATCGAGCGAGCCGAGCGTCGCGCGGATCGTGGACAGGGCGTTGATGGCCGCGGACCGCGCGGCTTCGGCGGCGGCCCCCGCGGTGACGTCGAGGCCGACCTTCCCCGTGATGATCGAGCCGTCGTCGGCGGTGCCGAAGTGGCCGCCGACCCACAACTGGTCGCCCGTCAACACCGCGGGGACGTACTCGCCGAACGCGGGGAGCGGGTCGGGGAGCGTGATGCCGAGTGCGGCGAGGCGGGCGTCGATCGGGTCGGGGTGTGCGGCCACGTCACGAAACTACGACAGAGGTAATACCTCTGTCCAACGGTTCGGTTCGGGTGCCGGCGCCGTCTAGCCTCCCGCCCATGGCAGCCACGATCTTCGATTCCCCGCAGGCCCTCCTCGAGGCGGTCGGTCGGGAGCTCGGTACGAGCGAATGGACCACGGTCACGCAGGAGCAGATCAACCTGTTCGCCGATGCGACCGGTGACCACCAGTGGATCCACGTCGACGTCGAGCGGGCGAAGGACGGCCCGTTCGGTGCGCCGATCGCGCACGGGTACCTCACGATGTCGCTCGCGAGCATGTTCCTGCCGCAGATCCTCGAGGTGCACGGCATCTCGATGGGCCTGAACTACGGCGTCGACAAGGTGCGCTTCCCCTCGCCGGTGCCGGTGGGGTCCCGCCTGCGTGGCACGGGCACGCTCGTCTCGGCGACCGAGGTCCCCGGCGGCGTGCAGGCCGTCACGCGGGTGACGATCGAGCGTGAGGGGTCCGACAAGCCCGCGGCGATCGTCGACACCGTCAGCCGCTACCTCGCCTGATCCGGTGACCGCCGAGCGCGACGCCGCAACGCCGGAGGTCGGCGTCACGGAGGCCATGCGCACGACGGCGTCGACGCGGGAGTTCACCGACCGCGCGGTCGACGACGCGACCCTGCACCGCATTCTCGACGCAGCCCGGTTCGCACCCAGTGGCGGCAACCGCCAGCCCTGGACGGTGCTCGTCGTCGAGGACCGGGAGGTGCGGGCCCGGATCGCGGACCTCGCGCAGCAGGGCTGGAACGAGTACGTCGGCTATCTCGGCGCGGGGCTCGTGCCGTTCGCCATCGGCGAGGACGGCATCTGGCCCGACCCGCCCCGCATCGACCTCGAGGCGGCGGCGGCCACGCCAGCACCGAACCCGATGCTCGACGCGATCCTCGAGGTGCCCGCCCTCCTCGTCGTGCTGGCCGATCTGACGAAGCTCGCCGTGCTCGACGGCGGCATCGGCCGCCACAGCATCGTCGGCGGCGGGTCGGTCTACCCCTTCGTCCAGAACCTGCTGCTCGCGGCGCGGGCCGAGGGACTCGGTGGGGTCATGACCACCTTCCTGTGTCGCCGCGAGGCCGAGACGCGCGCCCTGCTCGGATTCCCCGAGCACGTCGGCGTCGCCGCCATGGTGGTCCTCGGCGAGCCGGTCACGCAGGTCACCCGCCTGCGCCGCCGCCCGGTCGAGGAGTTCACACGGCGCGACCGCTGGGATGGCGAGCCGTTCTCCGGGTGACGCCTCGGGGCCCGCGCCGCTAGCGTCTCGGGCGTCCGGTTCCGTCCCGATCGACCCGTCCGGCGTCGGTCAGCCCCGAGGAGACCCGTCGCCGTGAACCCCGCCGAGATCGCCGAAGCGCTCAAGCCCGCCGTCGCCTCGCTCCCGTCGAACTTCATGCTCGACGGCGCCACCTACGCCAAGGGGGCGGAACTCGGGTTCGAGGGCATGGACTTCTACGTGGCCGGCCGCGGCGGCGTCCTCGGCGACGTGAACGCCGACGTCGTCTCGGCGACCTTCGTCTACTTCGAGCCGAACGGCATCCGCGACGGCTGGGACCGCAGCGGCACCGTCATGTCGCGCGAGCAGGCTGCGGCGGAGTTCGCGGCGTGCTGCCACGAGTGGGCCCGTACCCACCTCGCGGACGGTCCCGACTACCGCCGGGCCGCCGATCTCCTCGACCGGGTCGTGCAGGGCGCGAGCCCGGCCGGTGCGCCCCTGTTCGCAGCGTGGCGCGCGATGGACGAGCCGACCGACGACAAGGCCCTCGTGCTGCACCGTCTCA
>JBEAXD010000104.1:0-14457 GCA_041159995.1 Actinomycetota bacterium
TCACTGGGTCGACGCGTCCCCGATCGCGCACGGCTCCTTCACGGACATCCTCGCGACGCTGCGCGAGGCGGCGGCCGACCTCCCGGCCGACGGGTGGCTCCTGGCCAAGCGGTACGACCCGTCACTGCTGCCCGACGAGCCCGCACTCACCCGTGCGCTCCTCGACGAGGTCGTCCCCGATCACCCGGCGATCGTGCTCAACGCGTCGATGCACTTCGTGTACGCCAACTCGCGGGCGATCGCGACCGCCGGCCTGGATGACGCGAGCACCGCCCCGTCCGGCGGCACCTTCGGGCGCGACGCCTCGGGCCGCCTCGACGGCGCGTTCGGCGAGATGCCGGCGATCGGACGGATCCTCGCTCCGGTGCCGCTCGCGACCCAGGAGCAGTTGCAGGACAACGTCATCGATGTGCTGCGGACCGCCGCCCGCAGGGGCGTCACGCGGTTCCACGAGGCGAGCACCGGTGCGTTGTTCGGCGCGGGCGAACTCGACATCCTCCACGCCCTCGCCGCCGCGGCGCGCCTGCCGACCCGGGTATCGGTCGCGATCGTCGACAACGCGGCGCGCTCGTTCGCGGCCACGCCGGTCGAACCGTTCGCCGGGGATGACATGGCACGGGTGACCTCATGGAAGATCGTGGCGGACGGTTCGAACCAGGGCCGGAGCGGTTTCCAGACCGACCCGTACCTCGGCACGGAGGATTCCGGTCACGCGAACTACCCGTCCGCGTACCTCGTCGACACGATCCGAACCCGCGCCGCCGAGGGCTGGCAGATCATGGTGCACGCGAACGGCGACGCCGCGATCGCCCAGGTCGTCGACGCCTACGAGGACGCGCTCGACGGGCTCCCGGCCACCGACCTGCGCCACCGGATCGAGCACTGCTCGATCCCGACCGAGGACCAGTTGCGTCGGATGGCCGCCGCCGGGATCTCGCCGTCGTTCCTCATGAACCACGTGCACTACTGGGGCCGTGCGCTGCGCGACCCGATCCTCGGGCCCGAGCGAGCCGGACCGCTCGACCCGGTCGCGAGCGCACGACGCCTCGGGTTGCGGCCGAGCTTCCACTCGGACTTCAACGTGACCGACATCGACCCGCTGCTCTCGGTGCAGACCGCGGTCACCCGGGTGATGCGCGACGGCGGCGAGGTGCTCAACGCCGATGAGTGCGACACGGTCGCTGCGGCGATGCGAGCGATAACGATCGACGCGGCATGGCAGGTGCACGCCGACGACGTGACGGGCAGCATCGAGGTCGGGAAGTACGCGGATCTCGTGCTCCTCAGTGCGGATCCGCAACGGGTACCGGCTCACGAGATCGCGACCGTCGATGTCGTCGCCACCTACCTCGGCGGCGTCCGTACCGAGCACTGACCCTCGCGCACGCGGTCGGTGACCACACCGGCACGCTGGGTGACAGCCTCGGCACGGCGTCACGATGCGATCTGGAATCCCGGTCCACCCGGAGTGTGCGAGGATCCACCTCGCCACAGCCCATACGCATCTGGAGACGCCATGCGCCGCCCGTTCCTCGCCCTCGTCGGCCTCGTCGCCGTCGGAGCACTCGCCCTCGGAGCCTGCTCCTCATCCGATTCGGACGAGTCCACCACGACCACGTCCGCCGCGTCGGAGACGATCCGCATCGGCCTCGAGGGGCCGCTCACCGGGGACCAACAGGACACCGGCATCGGCATGCTGCGAGGCGCCCGCCTCGCCGCCCAGGAGATCAACGCCAAGGGCGGCATCGACGGCAAGCGGGTCGTGATCGTGCCGATCGACGACCAGGCCGATCCGGAGGTGGCGGAGGTCGCAGCCAAGAAGGCGATCGAGGCCGGTCTCGATGCGGTCGTCGGCCCCTACAACTCGGGCGCCGGGCTCAAGACCCTGCCGCTCTACATCGAGGCGGGCCTGGTCCCGTTGCGGCTCACCTCGAGTGACCAGACCTCGGGCCTCGGCTTCACGCTGCAGCCGATGACCTCCCAGATCGCACCGGTGGCGACCAAGGCCATCACCGATGGGTTCAAGGCCACGAAGGTCGGCATCATCTACGACACGACCCAGGACTACACGACCGCGGCGAACACCGCGATGCAGACCCAACTCAAGGCCGCCGGTGTGGCGATCACCATCGCCGAGGGCATCCAACCCGGCGCAGCGTCCTACTCGGACACCGTCACGAAGGTGGCGGCGACCGGACCCGACCTCGTGTACGTCATCACCTACTACCCCGAGGGCGGACTCATCGCGAAGGCGATGTACGACGCGAAGGCCACGCCGAAGTGCTTCGCCGACTACGGCGCGTACGACCCCGGCTTCATCAAGGCGGCCGGTGAGGCCGCGGCGAAGGCCTGCCCGGTGGTGGGCGTGCCGGCGCCGGACGACTTCCCGGGCTCGGCCGCGATCATCGCCAAGTACCGCAAGGCGTTCGGATCCGCACCCGGCGCGTGGTCCCCGTACACCTACGACTCGGTGAACCTCATCGCGACGGTCGCCGCGCAGACCGGCTTCGAGTACGGAGCGCTCCGGGCCGGTATCCGCGAGGTCAACGGTTGGAAGGGCTGGACCGGATCGGTCGCGTTCGAGCCGGGGACCGGGAACCGCATCCCGGCACCGGTCACCGTCGACTCGGTCGGCGCCGACGGGGGTTACCACGTCGATCAGGACTGGGCGGCCTCGGTGGGCTTCGCCTACTGAGGCGCCACCCGGGCCGCACGCCCGGACGTCACGACGCCCCGGACCCGCGCTTGCGGGCCGGGGCGCCGTCGCGTCGGGGTGGGCTCAGAGCGTGAGACGGGTGTCGTCGTGCACGCACGAACGCTGCTCGCCCTCGGCGATCTGGCCCGCGCCGACCCCGGTGAGCGCAGCGAACGGGCCGCACACGTTCGGACGGATCCAGACGTGCACCATGATGTTCGGGTTGAACTTCACGAGCGGTGCGGTGCACCCACCGCCGGAGTTCGTGAGCCCGGCCACCCGGGGCGCCGGCGGCGGCGTGAAGCACAGGTTGTCGTGCTGGTGGAACTGCACGAGCCGGCTCGCGATCGCCGGTTGGTCGTCGAGCGTGTACTCCTTCGGCAGCAGGAACATCGCGGCCTCGAGGGTCCGGGTGCCGGTGGCGCGGTCGTACTTGTAGACGAGGGACTCCGGCTGGTTCGGGTCGAGCATCACGTCGTCATCGATCCAGTCCCACCGGATGACGTGCTCCTCGCCGGTCAACTGATCACCGATCGACTGGAACCCGTCGGCGAGCGCCTGCTGGTAGTCGCTCCAGCGCGGGAGCGTGGAGATGGTCCGGACCAGCAGGTCCGTGGACTGTCGCTGCTGCTCCTCGGTCACACCCTCGATGCCCGAGAGGTCGATCGACGCCGGATCGATGAGGCCGTCCGCCGTGACCCGCAGCGGATGGCGCAGGAGGTACCCGTCATCGGTGGCACCGTGGGAATGGGAGTGACCGTCGGAGGCCGTGGTCGGCGAGCTGGTGGCGTCGGAGGTCAAGCTCGCGTCCGTCGACCCGCTCGAGCACCCGGCCAGCGCCAGCGCCGCAGCGAGTCCGAGGCCCACCACGCCCATCGATCGCCGCACGTCGCAACCCCTCCCGCCGACCGGAGCTCCGGAGCCTACAGCGCACGGGTCCACTCGCGTCGGCGCGGTCGGGGCAGACTGCGGGAGTGACCACGACCGATCCCGGACCGGCCATCGACCGCGAGGCCCTGCGCCGCCGGTACCGGGAGGAGCGGGACAAGCGCATCCGCCCCGAGGGCAACGAGCAGTACCTCGCACCGACCGGACGGTACGCACACCTGCTCGATGACCCCTACACGCCCCGCGTCGCGCGTGCCCCGCGGCACGACGAGGTGACCGTGGCGATCATCGGCGCCGGGTTCGCCGGGTTGTGCACCGGGGCCAAGCTCGTCGAGGCCGGGGTCACCGACGTCCTGCTCATCGATGGCGCCGGCGACGTCGGCGGCGTCTGGTACTGGAACCGGTACCCGGGCGCGATGTGCGACACCGCCGCGATGATCTACCTGCCGATGCTCGAGGAGACCGGCCGGATGCCGAGCGCGAAGTACGTGCACGCGCCGGAGATCCATGCCCACGCGAAGGCGATCGCCGAGCAGTACGGGCTCGCCGAGCGTGCCCTGCTCTCCACCGAGGTCGAGTCGGTGACCTGGGAGGACGACTCCTCGCGCTGGGTCATCCGCACCGACCGCGGCGACGAGATCCGGGCCCGGTTCGTCTCGATGGGTACCGGTCCCCTCCACCGGGCCAAGTTGCCGGGTATCCCGGGGATCGAGACCTTCGCCGGCCCCGCCTTCCACACGAGCCGCTGGGACTACGGCGTCACCGGCGGCTCACCCGACGGTGCACCGATGACCGGCCTCGCCTCCTCACGGGTCGGCATCATCGGGACCGGCGCGACCGCGGTGCAGTGCATCCCGGCGCTCGGGCGCGACGCGCAGGAGCTCTTCGTGTTCCAGCGCACACCCTCGTCGATCGACGTCCGGAACAACCACCCCATCGACCCCGAGTGGTTCTCGACCCTCGAACCCGGTTGGCAGCGGGAATGGCTCACCAACTTCACGATCCTCCAGACCGGCGGTTTCACCGACGAGGACCTCGTCCGGGACGGCTGGACCGATATCGCCAAGCGCATCCGCGATCGGGTGGTCGCCACGCTCGACGGGGAGTTCACGGTCGAGACATGGGTCCGCGCCTACGAGGACTGCGACGACGAGAAGATGGAGGAGATCCGGGCTCGCGTCGACGCGATCGTCACGGATCCCGCCACGGCGGAACACCTGAAGCCCTGGTACCGACAGCTCTGCAAGCGGCCGTGCTTCCACGACGAGTACCTGCACACCTACAACCGGCCGAACGTGCACCTCGTGGACACCGATGGTCGCGGCGTGACCCGGATCGACGAGGCCGGCGTCTGGGTCGGCGACGATCACTACGACCTCGACCTCATCGTGTTCGCGTCCGGGTTCGAGGTCGGTACCGATTACTCGCGCCGCGCCGGGTACGAGACGACCGGGCGCAACGGGGTGACGCTCTCGGCGCGCTGGGCGGACGGGATGCGCACCCTCCACGGGATGCACGTGCACGGGTTCCCCAACCTGTTCGTCGTGAGCCTCACCCAGGCCGGGAACCTCATCTCCAACATCACGTACAACCTGACCGAGGCCGGTGCGAACGTGGCCGCCGTCGTGCGCCACGCGCTCGACCTCGGCGCCACCGAGGTGGAGGTCACCCAGGAGGCGGAGGACGCCTGGGTCGAGCGCATCGAGGGCTCGGTCCGGTCCGCACTCGGCAATGCGGAGTGCACGCCCGGGTACTACAACAACGAGGGACGCCCGATGGGTCGCCGGGAACGCCTCAACAGCGCCGGCTACCCCGAGGGACCCGTCGCCTACTTCGAGTACATCGACCGCTGGCGCCGATCCGGCGACTTCGCCGGTCTCGAGTTCCGGACGACGCAGGACTGAGGGCGCTGCGTCACCCAGCCAGCCACGCCTCGGTGCGCGTCCAGAGTGCGGCGGCGCGCTCCGGGTCGGCGGCGTAGTCGCGCACGCCGGACCGGCTGAGCGGGTCATCCGTACGGGCCGCGATGCCGCAGTCCTCGAGGTACGCACCACCGTGCGCTGCCAGTTCCGGCGCGGTCGCGGCCCAGCAGGTGGTCGCTGCACCCTGCGGGATCGTCTTCCACTCCATGCCGCCGCCCTCGGGCATCGACGCCATGAGCGTGGCGATCGACTCCTCGGTCAGGTGTCGACCGAGTTCGGTCACGATGCCCCCCGGGTGCACCGAGAACGCGTGGGCCCGACCGTCGAGGCGGCGATCGAGCTCGAGGGCGAAGAGCGCGTTGGCCGTCTTGGACCGCCCGTAGGCGACCCACGGCTCGTAGTCACCGCGAGTGAAGTTCGGATCCTCGAGATCGACGTCGGAGAACCGGTGCGCGGCACTGCTCAGCGCGATGACCCGTCCACCGTCACGCAGCAGCGACAGCAGCGGGAGGACGAGTGCGACGTGCCCGAGGTGGTTCGTCCCGAGCTGCAACTCCCATCCGTCGACGGTCGACCGCTGCGGGCAGGCCATGATGCCGGCGTTGGCGATCAGGAGATCGAGTGGCTCACCGGCCGCGAGGTGGTCGGCGGTGAACGCCCGCACGCTGGCGAGCGAGTCGAGCGCCACGACACGCCGGGCGAGGCGGGCATCCGGCACGGACGCCCGGATCCGGGCCATCGCGGCCTCGCCCCGCGCGGGGTCCCGGACCGCCATGACCACCTCGGCGCCGCGGGCGGCCAGCGCACGGGCCGTCTCCTCCCCGAGGCCGGTCGAGGCTCCCGTGATGAGGGCGCGACGGCCCGCGAGGTCGTGGTCCGCGAGGACCTCATCGGCGGTGGAGGCGGCGGTGAACACCATGGCGCGGAGTCTGGCAGGCTCACGGCTCGAACGCGCGCCCACCGGGACGCGCCCCAGGAGGACCCGCCGTGACCATCCCGCGCTTCGAAGCCGACGTCGAGCCCGCGGCCCTCACCGCAGCACTGCTCGCGCGGGGCTGCGCGATCATCGAACGCCTCGCGGACACCGACCTCTGCGACCGGGTCGAGCACGAACTCGCGCCGTGGATGGCGGCCACCCCGACCGGGGGCGACGAATTCACCGGCCGCAACACTCGGCGAACCGGCGCCCTCCTCGCCCGCACACCCTCGTCCGTCGACCTGATCGCACACCCCACCGTGCTCGCCGTCGTCGACGCCATCCTCGGTCAGAACGGCGCGAAGTACCAGTTGCACCTCACCCAGGCCATCGCCATCGGCCCGGACTCGCCCGCACAGCAGCTCCACCGCGACCACTGGTGCTTCAACTTCCACCGGTTCCCGGTCGATCTCGACGTCGAGGTCTCCACCATCTGGGCGCTCTGCGATTTCACCGAGGCCAACGGCG
The DNA here is from genome assembly GCA_041159995.1 of Actinomycetota bacterium. Taxonomy (GTDB): domain Bacteria; phylum Actinomycetota; class Acidimicrobiia; order IMCC26256; family IMCC26256; genus IMCC26256. Next base: position 6,950 of record JBEAXD010000104.1, read on the forward strand.
CCACCCGCGTCATCCCCGACACGCACCGGTCGGAGGGACTCGAGTACTCGCACGCCGACTCCGTCCCCGCGGCGATGCCGCGCGGATCCGTCGTGCTGTATCTCGGCGGGACCGTGCACGGTGGTGGCGCCAACACCACCGACACCGTGCGGACCGGGATCAACGTCGACTACACCCTGGGGTGGCTCCGACAGGAGGAGAACCAGTACCTCTCGGTGCCCCGCGAGATCGCCGCAGCGCTCCCCGAGCCGGTCCAACGTCTCATGGGCTACGACTACGGGGCGTACGCGCTCGGATACGTCGACGATGCTCGCGACCCGATCACCGCCCTGGACCCGGATCGAGCGACCTCGTCATCGTTCGCGGTCCCCGAGGCCTGAGCGCCCGTACCGATCCCACCGCCGACCGACCGCCCGCCACGGCCCCCGGAGTCACCGTGCCCGTCCCGATCCCCGAACACGATGTGCTGCGAGAGCCGCCGAGCCGCGATGAGGTCGTCACCGCGGCACGCGCCAAGGTCGCCGCGGTCGCCGGCGAGGCCGGACTGGCCGAGATCCAGCGCCACGTCCTCCAGGCTCACATCCGAGCGCTGACCGGCTTCGAGATCGATCTCGAGGACCTCGAGCCGCTCGGTGCGTCCGCGTTCGCGCAGGCGATGCGTCACCGGGACGAGGTGTTCCGCATCCGGCAGGTGCAGACGATGCTCCTCGCCGCGTTCGTCGTCGATCCGATCCCCGAGGCCACGGTCGAACGCATCCGCGAGTACGCCCTCGAACTGAGCATCGATGACTCGATGATCGATGTCGCCCGCGCGCTCGCGGTGGAGCATCGCGACCTCGCGATGGCCGACTTCATGCGATCCGGCTACCACGCGCATCCGGCCCGGCCGCTCGAGGACGTCCTCCACACCCACCGGCGACTCCATGACGAGTGGGACGCGGTCGAGCACGACCCCGAACTCGCGGCGCAGTGGTCCGCGCTCGAGCACTGCCCCGACGGGTCGCTCGGTCGCGGGGTCTGGGAGTTCTACCGGGCCCGCGGTTTCTCGTTCCCGGGCGAACCGGGGAGCGCGCCACCGCTGCTCGCCCAACACGACTTCGTGCACATCGTCGCCGACTACGGATCGACGGTGGAGTCCGAGATCGAGGTGTTCGGCCTCGTCGCTCGAGCGAACGACGACCCCCACGCCTTCTCGTTGCTCGCGGGCGTCATCAGCCTCTTCGAGACCGGTCGGCTCGAGCGAGCCACGATCTTCGAGCACGACCCCCACCACATCTCCCACGACTCGCAGCACATGGCGACCCGGCTGGCGGACGCGATGCGGCGTGGCGCGATCGTCGGTGCCCACACGGGCGGAGAGGACCTGCTCACGGTCGACTGGTTCGAGCACGTCGACGACCCCGTGCACACGGTTCGTGAACGACTCGGCATACCGGCCAAGTCGCCCGACGCGCTCGCCGCCGGATCGGTCGGACCGTGGGAGCCCGGCGGGATCAGCCGGTTCCAACTGGAGTTCGGTCGCCACGCCGCCGAGGTGCGCGGCGAGCCCTACGACGCACACGGCGCCGCGGTCCTCCCGACCTGATCGGTGTCGCGCGCCGCGGACCCACCCGGTCGGTCATGATGGCGCGGTGATCGCGTTCCTCGTCATCCTGCCGATCGTGCTCATCGCCGGCGCATGGCTCGCGGCCCGCCGCTCGGTCCGCAACAGTCGCCTCTCGTTGACGGCGACCGGCATCGTGATCGACAACCACCGTCGCCCCCGCATCCTCGTACCCATCGTCGAGGCCGTGCGGTTCGAGCCGACACCATCGGTCGGCCCGTTCTCGGGCCTGCGCCCGCAGACCTGCGTACTCGTCCGGACCGACGGGACGCGGCTCCCCGTACGCACGGTCGCCGCCCCCGAGGCCGGGATCGGGATCGACGCGCTCAACGCCCGCCTCGCCACCCTGCAGCGATCGGGCTGAGCCCCCCCGACGATGGACACCGCGCTCCACCTCGCCGGCCTCGCGGTCGGGGTGATCCTCATCGTGTGGGGCGCCGAGACGTTCGCGAAGCACCTCGCCGTGGCGTCCGCGCGCCTCGGGGTGACGGTGTTCGCCCTCGGGATCCTGCTGGCCGGCGCGGAACCCGAGGAGCTCGCGACCTCGGTGACCGCATCGTTGCGAGCGTCGCCCGCCATCGCGCTCGGCAACGTCGTCGGCACGAACATCACGATCTGCCTGGTCGCGCTCGGCGTCGGTGCGAGCGTGGCCGCCCTCCCGTTCGGCCGGTCGGTCCGCCGGTACGCGCTCCTCGGCCTCCCGCTCGGCGCGGTGGCCGCATGGATCGCGTGGGACGGTTCGGTCACCCGCATCGAGGGATCCGCGCTCGTCGTGCTCTACGTGGCGTACGTGGCGACGATCTGGCGGATCGAACGCCGTCCGCCGACGCTCGGCGAGGCGGCCGAGGTCGAGGAGGCACTCGAGGAACTCGGGACGACGGACGCCCGCACGGGACGGGTGGGTCGCGAACTCGGACTCGTCGTCGCCGGCGTCGCGGCGATGGCGCTCGGGGCGATCATGATCGTCGAGGGCGTCCGCGGCCTCACCGCGGTCGAGTCGAGCCAGACCACCCTGGCCCTGACCATCGTGGGGTTCGCGACCGCGTTCGAACTCGTCGTGCTCGCGTTCTCCTCGGCCCGTCACGGCGTGACCGAGGCCGTGGTCGCCGGCGTCGTCGGCTCCTTCACCTACAACGTGACCATGACGCTCGGGGCGGGGGCGCTCGCGCGCCCGCTGCGGGTCGTCGATGCGGCACAGTTGCACGGCCCGTGGCTGCTGATGCTCGCCGCACTCGCGCTCGTGATCGCGCTCGGTCGGCGCCGAGGCGTCATCACCCGGCGGGCCGGCGCGGTCCTGCTCGGCGCCTACCCGGTCGCGGTGCTCCTCCTCGTGCTCGCCTGACCGGCGCGGTCGCACCGAGCACCACGGCGACCGGGATCCGGCGGTCCCGGGATCCGTCGCCGGAGGCCCGGACCCGCTCAATAATCTGGACCCATGGCCACGAAGGACGACAGTTCGGACGAACAGCACCAGACTCGGGAACGGCGGGCCGAGGGCCTCATCCGGTCGACCTTCACCTTCCGCGGGTCCGAGCAGCGCATCCGTCCCATCGAACCGCTCACCGTGTTCACCGACGCGATCCTGGCGATCGCAGCCACCGTGCTCATCTTCGCCCTCGAGATCCCCCGGGAACTCGCCCCGAACTCGCTGTGGCGGGAGCTCAGCGATCAGTGGACGACCCTGCTCGCCCTCCTGCTCAGTTACCTGTGGCTCATCGCGTCGTGGTTGAACTTCCGTCGGCTCCGGCGCATGCTGCGCGGGGTGGACCACTACGCGACGGTCCTCTACCTGCTGCTCGTCATGACCGTCACGCTCATCCCGCCCGTGATGCTGATGTTCACCAGGTCGCTGGGCCGGCCCGACTTCCCCCTCGGCGTGCAACTCCTCGCAACGCTCGGCCTGCTCAACGGGCTGCTCATCTGCGCGCTCCTCTCCTACGCGGCCCGACGCGGGCTCGGCGTCGGGTCGATGACCGACGAGGCCTGGCGGGAGGTCCTCGTCCCCAACTACGTCCTCACCACGCTCGACCTCCTCGCGATCGTCATCGCCGCCTGGTTGCCGTGGATCGTGTTCGTGTTCATCTGCGTCGACTGGATGTACTCGCTGCTCCCGCTGTTCACCGACCGGATCGGCGCCTACGACAACGACGAGACCGAGTTCGATGCGCTCTGGAGCGAGCTCGACGGATGAGGAGCGGTCGGCCCGACGGCGACCGGGTGCCGGATTCCGGGTGCCGGGACGCGCAACGGCCCGGCGCTCGGGCCGGGCCGGTGGTGGAGGTGATGGGACTTGAACCCACGACTTCTACGTTGCGAACGTAGCGCTCTACCAGGCTGAGCTACACCCCCGTGGGAGGCGCAAGGGTAGCGCGCCGGGGTGGTTCGGCTCCCTCCGGGACGGTCAGCCCGGCTGCGCGATCGACGGGCGGGCGTCCACCGGCGGCTCGACCCGACGGGTCGGCGGCTCGATCACCGGGAGGTGCCGCACCTTCTCGACGCGCTCCCGCTGGGCCTGCTCCAGACGCACGACCGCGGCGAGGTACATGAGACTCGGCCCGCACACGACGAGGGCGAGCAGCCACGACGCCGTCGCATCGGTGACGAGGGCCAGGAGGAGGACCGGCACCGACACGGCGGCGGCGATCGCGAGCACCTGCCGGCGGCGACGGCGCGGAGAGGTCGGCGGACGCAGCAGATCGGACAGCGGGCCGAGGCTCGGGACCCTGCGTCCGGCCGACGGGACCCGATGGCCGAGGTGCGGGAGGTGGTGAGCACCCGAGCGGCCGAAGGTGCCGATGCCGTGGCGGAAGCGATCGACCGATGCGAGGGCCCGGCCACCGGTCCGTCCGAACTTGCCGGAGACCAGGGGCCACAGGAAGAAGATCCCCCACAGGGCCACGAGTATCAGTAGGACCGGAATCGCCAAGGCTCCTCGTCGCTTTCCGTGAGGGGCACGCTAACGCTGCGCGCACGGGCGGAGGTGGACCCCCAACGGTAGGAGTGGCTGGACGCGACGCCGGAACCGGGCCCGGGATCCCGCACGGGACGGCGGATCCCGACGATCCGTCCGGTGCGACGCGCCGGGTGCGTCGGGTGGGTCGTGCTCAGTCGTCGTACGTCGTGAGCAGGTCGTCCGAGCCCGCGCGTCGCCACTGCCCGGAGCGCCCGCCGGTCTTCTCCCACAGCGCGAGGTCGGTGATCGTCATCGACCGATCGCCGGACTTGCACATGTCGTAGATCGTCAGCGCCGCGACCGAGCAGGCGGTGAGCGCCTCCATCTCGACCCCGGTGCGATCCACCGTGTCGACGTGGGCCTCGACGTCGATGCGGTCCTCCTCGATGCGGAAGTTCACGAGGACGCTCCCGACGAGCAACGGATGGCAGAGCGGGATGAGGTTCGCGGTCTGCTTGGCCGCCTGGATCCCGGCGACCCGGGCCACGGCGAGCACATCACCCTTGGCCATCGAACCGGATGCGACCCGCGACGCCGTCTCGGGTCGCATCCGGACGCTGCAGCGCGCCATCGCGCGCCGGATGGTCGGCTCCTTCGCGGTGACGTCGACCATGCGGGCGCGACCGAGCGGATCGAGGTGCGTGAACTCGGGCATGGGCGCGGATTCTAGGACCGGATCGGAACGGACCGGGCGGGCCGGTCTCAGCCGCCGATCTGGGACATCGACCGGTCCGGCCGGATGAAGTCGACGTTGCCCACCCGGTGGCCGGCCCACTTGGCCCCGACCGCCCGCTCGATCGCAGCGGCGATCGCGTCGTCCTCGGCACCGCCACGCAGCAGGGCGCGCAGGTCGTGCTCGTCGAGCGCGAACAGGCAGGTGCGGAGTCGCCCGTCGGCGGTGATCCGCATGCGATCGCAGTCTCCGCAGAACGGCTCGGTCACGCTGGCGATGACCCCGACGTCACCCCGACCGTCCGCGTACTCGAACCGTTCCGCCGGTTCCACGTGCCCGGATCCGACGCGCGGTGACGCCGCGAGCGGGAACGCCGCGTGCACACGCTCGAGGATCTCGCGGGCGGGCACCACCCGATCGAGCGTCCAGCCCTGCTCGGCGTCGAGCGGCATGAACTCGATGAACCGCAGCCCGACGCCGCGGTCGCGGGCGAAGGCGGCGAGGTCCACGACCTCGTCGTCGTTCACACCGCGCATGACCACGGCGTTGATCTTCACCGGGTCGAGACCGGCGGCGATCGCCGCATCGATGCCCGCGATGGTCCGGTCGAGGTCGTCGCGCCGGGTGATCGACCGGAAGGTCTCGGGGCGCAGCGTGTCGAGGGAGATGTTCACGCGACCGAGCCCGGCGGCGCGCAGCGGGCCGGCGAGATCGACGAGCCGGATCGCGTTCGTGGTCATGGCGAGGTCCACGCCGAGCGCGGCCAACATCCCGACGAAGGATGCGATGTCGGCCCGGAGGGTCGGCTCACCCCCGGTGATCCGGATGCCGTCGAACCCCCACCGCTCCACGCAGATCCGGGCGACCCGGGTCAACTCCTCGTAGGTCAGGACCTCGTCGCGCGGCAACCAGGCCAACCCCTCGGCCGGCATGCAGTACGTGCACCGCAGGTTGCAGCGGTCGGTCACGGAGATCCGCAGGTCGCGGACCCGCCGACCGTGCCCGTCCATGAGGGGAACCATGCCCGCAGGGTAGGGGATGCGCCGGGACCGGTCCGCGGCGGTCAGCCGGCCGCCGGCACCGGGTCGCCGATGAGCATCACCCGCACCGACCCCCCGGCCGCGACGCCGGCACCGTCCGGGAGCACGGCGAGGCCGTTCGCCCGCGCCATCGCGGAGAGCACGTTGCTCGCCTGGTCACCGGAGCGCCGGGCGGTGAACCCGTCGGGCCCGAGCCCGACGACAACCCGATCGAAGTGGACCTTCCCGTCGGCCCGCCGGGTGAACGGCGCGGTCGCGGTGGCGGTGACCACCGGCCGCCCGAGCTGCTCGTGACCGGCGAGGCGCCGCAGCGCGGGCCGGGCGAACAGTTCGAACGAGACGTGGGCCGAGACCGGGTTCCCCGGGAGCCCGACGATCGGCGTGGTCCCGATGACCCCGAAGGCCAGCGGCTTCGCCGGTTTGATCGCGACCTGCGACCAGACGAGTACGCCGATGCGCGAGAGCACGGCCTTCACCACGTCGTAGTCCCCCACCGAGACGCCCCCGGTCGTGACGATCGCGTCGCAGCGGGCCGCCGCATCGAGGAGCATGGCCTCGAGCGCCGCCTCGTCGTCACGGGCGATCCCGAGGTCGACGACCTCGCAGCCCGCCTCGGCGACCAACGCGCGCAGCATCGGCCCGTTCGAGTTGCGGATCTGTCCCGGCGCGAGCGGGGCGTCCCCGTCGACGAGTTCGTCCCCCGTCGCGACCACCGCGACGCGCGGCCGCGGGTGCACCAGCACCGCGACGACACCGAGGCTCGCGAGCACTCCGCAGGCTGCGGGGTTGAGCACCGCACCGGGTGCGAAGACCGCAGCGCCCGCCATGACGTCACCACCGGCCGCTCGGATGTGGGCACCCGGCGCCGCCGGCGCGTGGATCTGGACCCGGGTCGCACAGTCGCGCGACGTCCGCTCGACCGGCACGATGGCATCGGCCCCGTCGGGGATCGGGGCGCCGGTCATGATCCGGACGGCCTCGCCGGGCCCGACCGGCGCGCCGGGTGCGTGTCCGGCCGGCAGATCGGCCACGACCTCGAGGGTGACCGGGGCGTCCTCGTCGGCGCCGGCGGTGTCGGCCGCCCGCACCGCGTACCCGTCCATGGCGGTGTTGGCGAACGGCGGAACGTCCTCCGCCGCCGCGATCGGCTCGGCGAGCACGAGACCGGCCGCGGCCGCGATGGGGAGCCGCACCGGCGTGAGGGGACCCACGGCCGCGAGGACCTCGGCCCGGACCTCG